>JAGWLO010000084.1 GCA_028872015.1 Burkholderiales bacterium
CGGAGTGAGAGGCGAAGGCGGGCTGCCGGTCGCCGGGCCAGCGTGAGATCGTCGCGTCGGGTCGCGTCGGCCTCCGATGGGCCGGGGCGACGGTGTCACCGGTGCCACGCTGTCCACCATCAGTCGTGCAAGGGGCGCGATTCGTGACGAGGTCGATCCAGGCGGGAGCTGACCCGACCTGCCGACCGCTCAGTGCCTACACGACCGGGCGCCGGCGCGGCAAACGGGCTTGCGGACCACCGGCCCGGCGCTGCCGGCGCCTGCCCGGGGCGCTGTAGCCAGCCTCAGCGCCGGGCGGGCGCCTGGGCCCCGGCCGCGATCGCCAAGCGCGCGGTCTCGCGCACGAAGCGACCGATCAGCGCCGTGTCGGGCTCCGGCTCGAGCTCCCGAGCCGAGCCGCGGCCGCCAGTCGCAACGGCCCCGAGCAGCGCGCCATCGGCGCCGGCCTCGAGCCGGTAGGCGCCCCCACACGAGCGGCAGAACACGCTATCGCCGCTGGCGTGCTCGCGCCGCACCACCAGCGTCGGCCCACACATCAGGCAGCGCTGCAGCGGAATGCCGTCGTCGCTGTGGCCGGCGACGTGATCGAGCAGCCCCTTGCGGCCCAGGGCGATGAACTGCCGGCCGAGCGGTCCATCGAACTGGCGGTCGAGTTCCGACTCGATGATCGACAGCGCCTGCGAGATCGGCATGCCGGCCCGGTACGGGCGCGTGCTGGTCATCGCGTCGAAGGCGTCGCAGAGGCCGACGACGGCGGCGCCGACCGGAATCGCGTCGCCAGCCAGCCCGTGCGGATAGCCGCGTCCGTCCGGTCGTTCGTGGTGCAGCAGGACGACGGCGCTGACCAGCTCGGCCAGCGGATGCCCCGAAAGCATTCTCATGCCGACCTCGGGATGGGTCCGCATGACCGCCGTCTCCGCGTCGTCGAGCTTGCCGGGCTTGCGCAGGATGGCATCCGGAACGCCCACCTTCCCCAGGTCGTGCAGGAAGCCGCCGATCGCGATGCTGGCGCAGGCATCGGCCGGCAGCCGCGCAGCCTCGCACAGCAGCGCAGCGTAGCGCGCGACCCGCCAGAGGTGGCCGCCGGTGTAGGGATCGCGGGCCTCGACCATCCAGGCCATCACCAGCAGGCTGGCGAGGATCTGTTCGTTCGCGTCGGCCACGTCGCTCACGTTGCCCACCGGGTTCGGCCGCGCCGACGCCCGATTCCACAACAGTTGCCATTTCATGTCACGCTCCCCTTGCTGGGTCATCGAAATGCCGGCGACCCCGTCGTGGCACCGCGCTGCCTTATTCGCTCAGGCGGCATCGGTCGACTGTCGCACGAAGCGCCGGTCGATCCGGTCCTTCCAGCGCCAGATCCAGTCGCCTTCCAAGAACCAGCGGCCCCAGGCGGCCAGCGCGTACCGGTTGCCGGTGCTGAGCAGGTACAGGGCCCGCGTCTGCGGTGTCCATTCGACAGGTGCACGACCTTCGCACAGGGCGCGCAGGTTGGCGGCCAGCACCGGACCTGCCCTGACCGCATACACGCCCGACTTGGTTCGTGGGTCGGCGTACGCGGCCACGTCGCCAGCGGCGAGGATCCACGGATGCGAGACACTTTGAAGGGTGCGGTCGACGCGGATGAAGCCTTGGGCGTCGGTCGCCACGCCGCTGGCGCGGGCCCAGTCCGGCGCGGCCGCGCCGGTGACCACCCAACAGGTGTCGAAGGCCAGGGGCGGGCCTTGTTCGAGGACGATGCGGCCGGCCTCGATAGCGCAGGCCCGATGGCGACCGCGCCAGGCGATGCCGCGCTGTGCGAGCAGGTGCGCCACGCGCCGACGCAACCCGATCGGGCTGCCTTCGAGCGGCAGCTCGCCTGTGCCGGCGAGCGTGACGAACACATGCGACCAGGCCTCGGCAAGCGCGCGCTGCCGGATCGCGAATGCAAGCTCCACGCCGGCGGCACCCGCCCCCAGCACCACCAGATCGAAACGCCGGCAGCGGCTGCGGATGCGCTCGACGAGACCGGGCCAGGCGGCCACGAAGTCCTCGATCGGCCGGATCGGCAGGGCGTGCACCGCACTGCCGGGCAGGTCACCGATGGCCGGCAGCGGGCCGGTGTCGACGGACAGGCGGTCGAAGCTCAGGCGCGTGCCATCGGCGCACGCCAGCACCCGGCGGTCAGGCTCGATGCCGACTCCCGCGGTCTCGTGGAAGCGCAGTCCCGCCTTCGCCGCCAGCCTTTCAATCGCGATCGCGCAGGACTCGATCGGGTAGTGCCCGGCGACCCAGCCCGGCAGCATGCCCGAGTAGATCTGGCGCCGGTACGGGGACACCAGGTGCACGTCCCAGCCAGCCAGCGGGCGCAAGGCCAGGTCGGCCAGCACCTTGACATGGGCGTGACCGCCGCCGAGCAGTACGAGGCGCCTCATCCTCCGGCCTCGGCAACGAGCGCCCGCAGGCGCGCCAGATCCTCGGGCCGGTCGACGTCCCACAACGTCTCGAGCTCGCGCAGGCGCAGGCCGACCGCGCGCGCGCGCGTGCGCGTGCAGGCCATGACCTCGGCGGTGCTCCAGGTCATGCCGTCGAAGAGCGCGGGCTGCGGCCGGCGCAGACCGACCAGCACGTAGCCGCCGTCCTCTGCCGGGTGGAACACGGCGTCGGCTTTGTCGCCATGGCCATCGCCATCGCGGTCGACCAGCGCCTGCGCCGCGCGGCGCAGGTGCTCGGGCCGCAGCGAAGGGCCGTCGGTGCCGATCAGCAGCAGCGGCCCATCGGCGCAGTGCAGACGGAACGCGGCGTGCATGCGGGCCCCCAGATCGCCGGGCGCCTGAACCCGGCAGCGCAGGCCGCTCGTGCATTGCAGCGCGCGGAAGAAGCGGTGGCCGGCATCGGGGGCGCACCACAGCGTGACGGGCCCGAGCGCTGCGTCGCGCGCCGTCTGCAGCGCCCGCCGCGTCAGCCAGCGCTGCAGCCGGGCGGCGCCGACTGCGCCGAGCGCCGGGATCAGTCGCGTCTTGGCCAGGCCCGGGATCGGCGCCTTGGCCAGCACCGCCACCTGGACCTGGCGCAGCGGATCCCGGGCGGTCGAGGGCTCAGCGCGGTCGGTAGCCATACCGGATCGCCAGCTGCCGCGGGTCGGCACCCAGGAAGTAGGCCGCGCGCAGTTGCCACATCAGCAGGATCGTGCGCCACGCGCCGTGCCGCTCCCAGCGCCGGGCCGAGGTCGTGACCCGCGCGCGCAGGCAGGCCGGCGGCCCGGTTCGCTTGAGGGTCCTCGACAGCGCGATGTCCTCCATGAGCGGCAGGTCGGGGAATCCGCCGACGCGCTCGAACAGCTCGTGCCGCACGAAGATCGCCTGGTCGCCGGTGGCGATGCCGGTCCAGCGCGAACGCAGATTCATCAGCGCCGAGACCAGGCGCAGCAGCGGACGCTGGCTGGCGATGCGCACGTCGAAGCGGCCCCACGCGAAGCGGCAGGCCGTGGCCCGCAGCACCAGCCGGTCGGCGTCGGCGGGCAGCGCGGTATCGGCGTGCAGGAACAGCAGCACCTCGGCCGGGAGTGCCGCCGCACCGGCGTTCATCTGCGCCGCGCGGCCGCGCGGCGCGAGCAGGGCCAGGTCGGCCCCGGCGCGCCCGATCGCCAGGGTGTCGTCCTGGCTGCCGCCGTCGGCCACGACGACGCGCACGCCGCGCTCGCGCAGCGGCTGCAGCGCGGCCAGCCGCTCGCCCAGCGTCCCGGCCTCGTCGAGCACTGGCATCACGATGCACAGCGCCGGCCTCATGCGGCGACGGCCCGCGCGTCGTCGTGCCAGGCCAGCACGCGGTGGTCGAAGCCGACGGCCAGCGTCGGCTTGACGACGTCGAAGTACGGCGAGACGTCGAAGTCGCGCGGCACGAACAGGCTGTGGTGGCGCACGTGCAGGATCTCGTACGCGCAGCCCGGGCACATCGGATGGGCGGGGTCGACGGTCTCGATCTCGGGCAGGATCGGGTAGCGCACCGACTGGAAGGCCTCGGCGATCAGGGTCGAGCAGATCGCCCGCGTCGGGTCGCCGCTGCCCAGCGCGAGCATGCGCCGGCGCCAGCGCAGCGGCACCGGCGGCGTCGGCAGCAGGTAGCGCGCGAGGTCGACCACGTTCTTCAGATCGTACCGGTGTCCCAGGTGGGCCATGGCGTGGGCGATCAGCGCATCGATGTCGGCCGCGTCCAGCCCCACCGGCCTGCAGACCCGGCAATGCAGGCCCGCGAACTCGGCCACGCCGACGAGCCGCACGCCCTCGCGCAGATCGGCCTCGATGAAGCTGCGCGCCGGCCCCCGGCCATCGGCCGCCTGCCCGGCGCCGCCCACGTAGAGCGCGGCATGCGACCAGGTGGACTGCGTCAGGTACTTGATCGCCACGCTGAAGCGACTCTGCCCCTCGACGAGCAGCACGTCGCCGGGTCGCAGGCAGGCCAGCAGGCGCTCCGGATCGGTCGCTGCCGCGACGCCGGGTACATGGCGCGGGCGGGCGAGATAGCGGCCGAGCCGCTCGCCGATCCAGCGCCTGAGGGCAGCCGGGATCGCGGTCATGGTGTCTCGCGCATCGATGGCCCGTGCCCTGTCGATCCGCGCTCAGCCGCGCCGCCAGGCGTGGAAGCGCTCGACCCAGGCCAGCAGGCGGGCGGGCGCATGGGCACGCTTCCAGTTGCCCGCGGCGTACTTGTTGGCCTCGGCCAGCGTCGGGTAGGTGTGGATCGTGCCCAGGATCTTGTTCAGGCCGAGGCCATGCTTCATCGCCAGCACCCATTCGGCGAGCAGGTCGCCGGCATGCTCGCCGACGATGGTCACGCCCAGGATGCGGTCCTTGCCGGGCGCCGTGAGCACCTTGACGAAGCCGTGCGCCTCGCTGTCGGCGATGGCGCGGTCGAGCTCGTCCAGGCCGTAGGTGGTGACCTCGTAGGGCACCCCCTTCTCCTTGGCCTCGAGCTCGTTCAGGCCCACATGCGCTACCTCGGGTTCGACGAAGGTGGCCCAGGGGATCACGCGGTAGTCGGCCTTGAACTTCTTGAACGGGTCGAACAGCGCGTTGACGGCGGCGTACCAGGCCTGGTGCGCGGCGGTGTGAGTGAACTGGTAAGGCCCGGCCACATCGCCGGCGGCGTAGATGTTCGGGAAGTTGGTCTGCAGGTAGCCGTTGACCTCGACCGTGCGGCCGGTCGTCACGCCGAGTTCCTCCAGGCCGTAGCCCTTCAGGTTGGCGACCCGGCCCACGGCCACCAGCAAGGCGTCGAAGGGCATGCGGACCTCGTGGCCGTCGTGGACGGCCACGAGCTGCTTCTCGCCGCCGACGATCTCGATGCGCTCGGCCTGGTGGCCGAGCCGCACATCGATGTCCTCGGCCCGGAAGCGCTCGGCCACCAGCGCCGAGACCTCCGGGTCCTCGCGCATCAGCAGCCGCGGCGCCATCTCGACCTGCGTGACCTTCGAGCCCAGGCGGGCGAAGGTCTGCGCCAGCTCGCTGCCGATCGGCCCGCCGCCCAGCACCACCAGGCGCTCGGGCCGCTGGCGCAGTTGCCAGACGTTGTCGGAGGTCAGCACCTCAACCTCCTCGATGCCGGTGATCGGCGGCACGAAGGGCCGCGCGCCGGCGGCGATGACGATGGCGCGCGTCGTCAGGCGCTGCACCCGGCCGTCGCGGTGGGTGATCTCCACTTCCCAGGGCGAGACGACACGCGCCGTGCCCTGTGCCAAGTCCACCCCCAGGCTCGCGTAGCGTTCCACCGAGTCGTGCGGCTCGATGGCCTGGATGACCCGCTGCACGCGTTCCATCACCTCGCCGAAGTCGAAGTCGGCGCTCGCCGAGCGCATACCGAACTCCTTGGCCCGCCGCACATGCGACAGGAACTTGGCCGAACGGATCAGGGCCTTCGAGGGCACGCAGCCGGTGTTCAGGCAGTCGCCGCCCATGGCGTGCTTCTCGACCAGCGTGACCTTGGCCTTGATCGCGGCGGCGATGTAGGCCGTGACCAGGCCCGCCGAGCCGCCGCCGATGACGACGAGGTTGCGGTCGAAGGCTTTGGGACGCGGCCAGCGCGCGTCGATCCTGCGCGCCTTGAAGCGGTCGGTGAGCTTCCGAGCGAAGAGGGGGAAGACACCCAGCAGCACCAACGAGCCCAGCACCCCGGGCGATACGATGCCCGAGAGCGAATCGATGTGCGCGAGCTGCGTGCCCGCGTTCACGTAGACCAGGGTGCCGGCGAACATGCCGAGCTGGCTGACCCAATAGAAGGTCCAGGGCCGGATCGCCGTCAGACCCATGGCCAGGTTGATGACGAAGAACGGCACCGCCGGCACCAGGCGCAGCGTGAACAGGTAGAAGCCGCCCTCCTGGGCGATGCCCGTGTTGAGCGCGGCCAGCCGCTCGCCGAAGCGCGACTGGACCCAGTCGCCGAGCACCCAGCGCGCAGCCAGGAAGGCCAGCGTCGCCCCGATCGACGAGGCGAAGGAGACGATCAGCGTTCCCCAGCCCAGCCCGAACAGCGCCCCGGCGGCCAGCGTCATCACCGCCGCACCGGGCAGCGACAGCGCGGTGACGGCGACGTAGCCGGCGAAGAAGATCAGTGCAGCCAGCAGGGGCCGCGCCGCGCGCCAGGCCTGCAGGTCGGCCTGGCTGCTCTTGACCGCGGCCAGGCTCAGGAAGCGCCCCAGGTCGAGCCCGAAGAACAGGGCCAGCAGTCCCCCCAGCACCGCCAGCACCCACCACCGCTTGTCCAGACGCATTGCGTTCCTTCTTGCTTCATCGAGACATGTGCGCCATTGCTGCTGCATAGACGCGCTGGCGGTACGGATCCTTACAGACGCCAGGGTGTAAGCCATTCACGCCGCCGTTCGTCCATGGGGGATCGAAGCTCAGGAGACCCGATGAACTCGACCCCGATCCATCCGCGCATCGGCATCTTCGGCGGCAGCGGCCTGTACCGCATGGAAGGGCTGACCGACGTTCGCGAACAGGTTGTCGACACGCCCTTTGGTGCGCCGTCCGACGCATTTCTTCTGGGCCGGCTGGGAGGCGTGGATGTGGCCTTCCTGGCGCGCCATGGCCGCAGTCACGGGCTGATCCCCAGCCAGATCCCGTTCCGCGCGAACGTGTATGCGATGAAGGCGCTGGGCGTGCAGTACCTGCTGTCGGTCTCGGCGGTCGGCTCGATGCGCGAGGACATTGCGCCGCTGGACATGGTCCTGGTCGACCAGTTCATCGACCTCACGCGCAAGCGCGAAGGCAGCTTTTTCGGCGACGGCGCGGTGGCACATGTGTCGCTGGCCGAACCGGTGTGCGCCGTCCTGCGCGACGTGCTGGCCGCTTCGTTTACGGATGCGGGGCTGGCCGATGTGCGCCTGCACCCGCAAGGCACCTACCTCTGCATCGAAGGACCCGCGTTCTCGACCCGTGCCGAATCGAACTGGTACCGCACGCTCGGCGCGTCGGTGATCGGCATGACCAACATGCCCGAGGCACGCCTGGCCCGCGAGGCCGAAATGGCCTACACCACGCTCGCGCTGGCCACCGACTGGGACTGCTGGCATCCGCACCAGGCCTGCGTCACGGCCGAGATGGCGATCGCCAACCTGCAGGGCAATGCGCAGCGGGCGCAGCAGGTGCTGGCCCATGCAGTTCGGCGCATCGCAGCGAATTGGCCGGTGTCGGCGGCGCACAGCGCACTCGGCGCAGCGCTGGTCACCCCGCCGACGGCCATGGCAGCCCCGGTCCGGGAGCGGCTGCATGCCTTGATCTCGCGCTTTCTCTAGGGTCGATTCGAAATCTTCGGCCGGCCTGTAAGACCTCGACCCGTTCCAGCGTCTATTCGCCGCGAAGGTCGTGCATCCGCGCAGCTCTTTAGCCCGTCGACCCCGCTGTGACCCTCAACTTTCTCAGGAGACTTCCATGACCCAAGCCACCTCCAAGATTCCCGCGCTCGCCCTGGCCCTCGCCCTCGGCGCCGCCTTCGTCGCGCTGCCCGCGGCCGCCCAGTCTGCCGACAAGGACAAGTGCTTCGGCGTCGCGCTGAAGGGCAAGAACGATTGCAAGGCGGGCGCAGGCACCACCTGCGCCGGCACCTCGAAGATCGACGACCAGGGCAACGCCTGGAAATACGTGCCCAAGGGCACCTGCGAGAAGACGCCGTCCAAGACCTCGCCCACCGGCTTCGGCCAGCTCGAGGCCTTCAAGGAGAAGCAGGCGTAAGTCGGCGGGCATCCGATGCGCCCGTTGCCCGAGGCTGAGATGCTGCAAGCGGATCATCACGATGGTCACGATCGGGCCGGCGTGCGGGGCGAGATGCCCGCTGCGCGGGCAGCAGCGTCTGTGGGCCTGCCCGCTCGGGCAGGCGTGGGCCTCAAGCCAGAGCATTTCCGCGATGTGCTGGCGCTGCGCCCGGACATCGGTTTCTTCGAAGTGCACGCCGAGAACTACATGGTCGACGGCGGGCCCTTCCACCACTTCCTGGGCCGCATCCGTGAGCACTACCCGCTGTCGTTGCACGGTGTCGGCTTGTCGATCGGCGGCGAAGCGCCGCTGGACGAAGCCCACCTCGACCGGCTGGCCCGGCTGATCGACCGTTACGCGCCGGCGTCGTTCTCAGAGCACCTGGCGTGGTCCAGTCACGGCGGCGTCTTCTTCAACGACCTGCTGCCCCTGCCGTACGACCGGCCGACGCTGGACCGCGTGTGCCGCCACGTCGACCGCGTGCAGGAGCACCTGCAGCGCCGCATGCTGCTCGAGAACCCGTCGACCTACCTCGAATTCGAGAGCTCGACGATGAGCGAGGCCGATTTCCTGCGCGAGGTGCTGCGGCGCACCGGCTGCGGCCTGCTGCTGGATGTGAACAACGTGCATGTCTCGTGCATCAACCACGGCCGCGATGCACAGGCGTACATCGACGCCCTGCCGCTGGACGCCGTGGGCCAGGTCCACCTGGCCGGCTTCGCGCAGGACCGCGACGCCGCGGGCGCGCCCTTGCTGATCGACAGCCACGGCGCACCGGTCGACGATGCGGTGTGGCGGCTCTACGCCCAGCTCATCAGACGCACGGGTTCGCTGCCGACCCTGCTCGAGCGCGACAACGACGTGCCGGCGCTGGACGTGCTGCTGGCTGAGGCCGGACGCGCCGAAGCCACGCTGGCGGCCACAGGCGGGCTGCCGCGTACCCCCGCCCACGGGAGGCGTTCGTGATGCCGCGCGACCCCAGCGCGCAGGGCGCGTTCGCCGACGCGCTGCTCGATCCCGCCCGGCCGGGCCCGCGCGGGCTGCGGGCCTGGAACGGCTCCGACCCGACGGTGCGCCTGGGGGTGCACCGCAACAATGTCGTCAGCTCGCTGATCGACGCGCTGGCCGACACCTTCCCGGTGACGCAGGAGCTGGTCGGCGTCGAGTTCTTCCGCGCCATGGCCGCCCGCTTCGTGCGCCAGGCGCCGCCGCGATCGCGCATCCTGGCGCATTACGGCGGCGGCGGCTTTGCCGGCTTCATCGAAGGCTTCGAGCCGGCCCGGCCGCTGCCCTACCTGGCCGACATGGCCCGGCTGGAGTTCGCCCGCGTGCGGGCCTACCACGCGGCCGACGCCGAGCCGGTGGCGGCCGAAGTCGTCGGCAGGGCCCTGGGCTGCGACGAGCGCATCGGCGAGTTGCGACTGGTGGGCGCCCCCTCGCTGGCGGCGGTCGACTCTGGGCACCCGGTGGTGTCGCTGTGGGCGGCGCACCAGGGCGATGGCGATCTGGCGGCCATCGACGTCGACCAGCCCGAGGCAGCGCTGGTGCTGCGCCCGGCACTGGACGTGCTGGTGCTGAAGTGCCCCGCCGGGGCGGCGACCTTCGTGGTCGCACTGCAAGACGGACTCGCCCTGGGCGACGCGGCCGAGCGCGCCGCCGCCCGGGCGCCCGCGTTCGACCTGGCGGCCAGCCTGTCGCTGCTGCTCGCGCACGGCGCACTCGCCGCCATCCACCTGCCACGGAGCCTCGCTCGATGAACACGCACACGCCCCCGCCAACCCGCGGCGTCGCGGCCGCCGAAGCGCCCCCGACGGCGGGCGCACTGCCGCTGGAGCAGGCGGTGCGCCGCGTCATCCGCCTGTTCGAGCGCATCCCGCACAGCCTGATCGCGTTCGTCGCGCGCTTCTCGATCGCCGCGGTGTTCTGGAGCTCGGGGCAGACCAAGGTGCAGGGCTTTGTCGTCAACATCCTCACCGGCGAGGTCCACCTGGGCTGGCCGCGGCTGTCGGACTCGGTGATCGACCTGTTTCGCGACGAGTACAAGCTGCCGTTCATCCCGCCGGAGATCGCCGCCCCGATGGCCGCCACCGCCGAGCATGTGTTCCCGCTGCTGCTGCTGATCGGCCTGGGGACGCGGTTTTCGGCGCTGGCTCTGCTGGGCATGACGATGGTGATTGAGATCTTCGTCTACCCCGACGCCTACCCCACGCATGGCACCTGGGCAGCCATCTTCCTGTACCTGATGGCCCGCGGCCCCGGCAAGCTCTCGATCGATCACTGGCTCGCGACCGGCCGCGGCGCAGCGCATTGATGCCAGCGCAGCGATGCGGCGGTGGCAGCCATCCCTTGTTCGGCCGTGCCGACCGGCACGGCCTGCCCCCGATGCTTCGGACCGCAGCTCGCGATCCGGGCATGCCCGCACCACTGCACTGGTTCGGTGACGTTCCCTGATACCTCGACCCACCACCCTCCACCGGAGATCTCCATGAGCAAGCTTTCATCCCACCTGTCCAAGGCCCTGGCCTCGGCCGTCGTGACCGCGGCCGCGCTGAGCGGCAATGTCATGGCCGCCACCTGCGCCGGCGCGACGTGCGCCCCGAAGAAGACCGCCAGCAAGTGCGGCGCCTGCGGAGCCAAGGGCGCTGCGTGTGCGGCCAGCGGCGCCAAGCACAAGGTCAAGGCCAAGGCCAAGGCCAAGGCCAAGTGCGCTGCGAAGTGCGGTGCCGCCAAGGTCAAGTGCGGCGCCGGCGGCGCCAAGAAATAACTCCCGCCCACGATATCTCCAAGGATCACGAACATGAATTCACTCTCATCCACCCTGGCCCGTACCCTGACGTCGGCCGTCGTTACGGCTGCAGCGCTCGGCGGTTGCGCCATGATGTGCGGCGCCAAGAAGTGCGGGGCATGTTCCTCGGCACGGGCTTGCGGCGCCAGCAAGGGAAAGTGCGGTGCCTGCAAGGCGAAATGCGGTGCCTGCGGCGCGAAGAAGCCGTAACGGCTGCGGTGCGAAGGTCCGGAGCGCGCCGCCGGGACCCTCGGGTCGAGGCCGTCGAAGTTGCGTCATGAGTGCACATCCGTCATTGCAGCGCCACTGGCGCGGCGCGCCCGACGAGTTGCTTGCGGCCGAGTTGAGTGCGGCCCGCGACAGCGTGGCCGCGTTCGCCGATGTCACCCAGGCTTCGGGCTCGTTGCTGCAGAGCTGGATCGGCGGGCGCGAGGTGGTCGAATACGAGCACTACCCGCACGACGACGTCGTTGACCTGCGGCACGGCTCGCAGTTCTACTACCACGCCCATCGCGACGGCGATCGCGAGCATGGCCATCTGCACCTGTTCTGGCACGCTACCGCCTCCGGCCGCCGGCGCTACCTGCGCGACGGCGCCGCGCGCTGGCAACGCACCGCGCCGACCCATCTGTTCGCGATCTCGCTGGATTCGCGGGGCTTGCCGGTGGGTCTGTTCACGGTCAACCGCTGGGTCACGGACGGCCACTGGTTCGACGCCGCAACTGTGAGTGCATTCGTCGCGCGCTTCGAGCTGGGTGCGATCGCCGGGCACGAGGCTTCATGCCGCTGGCTCACGGGCTTCGTGCGCCTGTACGGCCCGCTGGTTCGAGAGCTGCTGGTCCGGCGCGACCGACGATTGGCGCGGCGCGGCGAACTCGCGCCGGCCCTCGCCGACCCGCAGCTCGAGGTGCTCAGTCGGATGGCGATCGACTGGTCCGCCGATCTCGACGCACTCGAGGCAGAAGCGGCACGGCGGGGGCTTTGAGCGCGCGCCGCCGGGCGCGCCGCCTCACCAGCGCAGCACCCTGGGCCCGAGCACGGCACCGAGAGTGGCAGGCCCCAGGATACCCAGCGTATACCAGACGAACACGAACACCGGCGACACCTCGGTGCAGAAGAGGGCATAGCCCAGCGCGCCGAGGCCACCGGCGATCAGCCCTGCCGCAAAGCCGGCCACGCGCGGCCGCGTCGGCGCCAGGCCACGCATGGCCCACAACGCCACGGCCAGGGCCGGCAACGACAGCGCCGCTACTCGCCAGGGACATGACGACCAGGAACTGCCCAGCAGCAGGTCCGTGCGCGCCGCGCCCGGTGCCCGCCACAGCGTGACGATCGCCAATGCGGCCATCGCCAAGGCCACGGCCAGCACGCTGGCGCTTGCGCCGCGAAGCGGGGCGGCGGGGCGCGCGGCTCGATCCGCGAGCCAGACCGCGCCGAGCAGCAGGCCCGCCACGTAGGTCAGCTTGACGGCCAGCGCAGCGCCCAGGCCGGCCAGGTCCGGGTTCAGGCCCAGGGTCGCCAGCGCGGCGCCGGCACTGGCGAGCGTGCCGAGACCCAGCGCCGCGCCGAGACGGGTCTCGACGATGCGGCGCGGCGCGGGGCCAGCGCCCCGCGCCAGCAGGTCCAGCCATTGCTCGGTCTTCATGGGATGCCTCGGATGATGTGGGCGAGCCGCTTCAGCCCGCGATGCACGCTGACCTTGACGGCCGATTCCGACACGCCGGCACGGCGCGCCGCATCGGCCACCGACAGACCTTCGATCTTCGTGTCGACGATCGCCTGCCGCTGCGCCGGCGGCAGCGCATCGAGCAGCCGGGCCAGGTCACGTCGCGAGGTCGGCTCGTCGCTGCTCGCAGGATGCTCGGCCTCGGCCAGGTCGTCGAACGAATCGAACAAGCGGTCGCTGCGCCCTTGCCGCCGCCACAGGTCGACAAGCTTGTGGCGTGCGATGCCGTGCAGCCACGCCGTCACCGGCACGGCGCTGTCGTAGGTGCCGCGCTGCAGGTGCAGCGCGAGCAGGGTCTCCTGCACCAGATCCTCCATCTCTTGCAGCGCACCGGCCATGCGGCGCGAAAAGTAGCCACGCAGGCGGTCCGCGACGAGCGTCAGCGCTTCGCGATAGGCATGCTCGTCGCCCGCCTGCGCCCGCATCCAGAGCGGCCGCAGCCGTTGCTCGAAGTCCTCCTGCACAGCCTGTCCCTCTAATTCGCCGACAGCGTCCGGTCGGTTACAGGCTCCCGGACAAAAAGAAATTCAGCGGCGCTGTAACCGTCGCGGTCGGCCGCGCGAACTAGAGCATCGACGCGTGAATCACGACCCGGTCCTGGGACCCGCGCAGAACCGATTGGCATGAAAGGCCACCCATGAAGCTCCCCCGAATCATTGTCAGCGCAATCCTCGCTGGCAGCGCCGCGCTGGCCCATGCGCTGGTCATTCAGCCCTACTCGGCCGCGGCGCTGGACGCTGCGCAGAAGGCTGGGCGGCCCGTCGCGCTGCACTTCCATGCCGACTGGTGCCCGACCTGCCGCGCGCAGGACAAGGTGCTGCAGACCCTCAAGGCCGAGAAGGGCCTGGATCTGACGCTGCTGACAGTGGACTACGACGCCGAGAAGGCGCTCGAACGGCGCTTCCGTGTCAA
>JAGWLO010000085.1 GCA_028872015.1 Burkholderiales bacterium
CTGCTGGGCCGGGTCGGGCGCGGGCGCAGTCGCCGTCGCGGGCCCCGCCGCCGGGCGCGCCGGTGCGGCCGCGGATGCGCCGGCCTCAGCGGCCAGCTCGAGCTCGATCACGTGCTGGCCCTCGAGCACCACGTCGCCCGGCGCGGCTGCGATCGCGCGCACCGTGCCGGCGGCCGGGGCCTCCAGCGGCACCTCCATCTTCATCGCCTCCAGCACCAGCAGCACCTGGCCGGGCGCCACCCCCTGGCCCACCGTCACCGCCACCGTCAGCACCGCACCGTGCACCGGCGCGCCCACCTGGAGCCGCTTCGGGGTGGGGCTGGGGTCGGAGGTGGAGGTGGAGGTGGGCACGAGCGAAGGCAGCGCCGTCAGCGCGCCGACCAGGCCTGGTCCGCCAGCACGGCGTCGCCATCGGCCTGCAGCTTCAGCAGGTGCGCCAGCAGCGAGCGCGCGGCCACGCCGTGCAGCGCCGGCGGCACGTCGTCGTAGACCTGCGGCAGCAGCGCCTGCAGCGGCGCCGGGCCGGCGGCCTGCAGCGCCGCGCGCACCTTGGCCTCGCGCTTCAGGCGGTGCGCGATCAGGCCGCGCAGCACGGTCTGCGGTTCGGGCACCAGGAAGCCGTGGCCGGGGGCGAGCCATTCGAGGTCTTCGTCCAGCAGCGCCTGCAGCGCGGCCAGGTAGGCCTGCATGTCGCCGTCGGGCGGGTTGATGACGACGGTCGAGCCCTGCATCACGTGGTCGCCGGTGAACAGCAGCTTCTCTTCCTCGAGCAGGTAGCACAGGTGGTTGGAGGCATGGCCCGGGGTGTGGATCACGCGCAGGGCGGCGCCGGGCCCCAGGGCCAGCCGCTCGCCGTGCTGCAGCTCGCGCGCCGGATGGAAGCCCTCGTCCTGCCACTCGGGGTGCGCGGCGCGCCGCCCCAGCACCGGTGCGCCGGTGATCTGCGCCAGCGCCGCCGCGGCCGGCGAATGGTCGCGGTGCGTGTGCGTGACCAGGATGCGCTCGATGCGGCCCGGCGCAGCCGCCAGCAGGGCCTGCAGGTGCGGGCCCGGCCCGGCGACGCCGGGCGCCTCGGCCGGTCCGGGGTCGATCACGGTCCAGCCCGCGCCGTCGCCCACCAGGTAGGTGTTGGTGCCGGGCCCGGTCATGGGGCCGGGGTTGGGCGCGGTGACGCGGATCACGCGCTCGGACAGCCGCACCGCGCGGCCCGCCACCAGGTCGCACCAGGCATCGCCGCGGCCTGCGGGGTCCAGGCGCGCGATCTCGGCATAGGCCCATTCGCCCGGCAGCACCACCCGCGGCCCGCGCGCCGAGGCGGCGCGGCGCGGCATGGTCAGCGGCACCGCGGTGCGCGCCGCAAACGCCGCCAGCGCCTGCGCTGCACTGGCATAGACGGCCAGCTCGCCCAGCAGCCGCTCGGTCACGGTCAGCAGCTTCAGACCGCGCGCCGGGTCGAGTGCCTCGCGCGGCGCCAGCCACATCAGCTCGAGCGCCTCGCCGCGGTCGGCCTGGGCCTCCTGCCACAGCGGCGCGGGGGCGGCGAAGAAACGGGTGTCGAAGCGCCGCGGCAGACCCGGCGGCGTGAGCCAGTGCGCCACGTAGGCCAGGCCGCGCAGGTCGAGCTGCAGGCCCTGCTCGCGGCACATCTCGGCGATGTCGCCCTGCCCGGCCTGCAGGCGCTCGCGCCAGGGGCGCAGCGCCAGCGGGTCGATGTCGCCCTCGGCCAGCAGCAGGCCCACCTCTTCGAAGGTCTCGCGCAGCGCCGCTACCGCGTAGTCCAGGCCGCCCAGCGGCAGGCCCAGGCGCTGGCTCATCGCCAGGTCGTCGCAGCCCAGGCAGAAGCCGTGGGCGTGGCGGTCGCGCGGGTCGAGCACGCCGCCGGGGAACACGGTGACGCCGCTGCGCATGTCGCCCTCGCGTTCGGCGCGGCGCAGCATCAGCACCTGCAGCCCGTGCGGGCCGTCGCGCAGCAGCAGCAGCGAGGCCGCGGCGCGGGCATCGGCCGGGGTGCGATGCGCTTCGGCCCCGGCGCGAGCGGGCGCGTTCATCGCGCCACCCCGGCGGCGCGCAGCGCGGCGATCTCGGCCGCGCTGCAGCCAGCCTCGCGCAGCAGCGCGTCGGTGTCGGCGCCGACCTCGGGCGCGGGCCGCGGGTGCGCCGCCGGCGTGCGGTCGAAGCGCGGTGCCGGCGCGGGCTGCACCACGCCGTCGACGGTGACGAAGGCGCCGCGCGCCGCCGCATGCGGGTGCAGCGGCGCCTCGTCGAACGAGAGCACCGGCGCGAAGCAGGCGTCGCTGCCTTCGAGCCGGGCGCACCAGTCGTCGCGCGTGCGCCGGCGCAACGCCGCCGCCAGGGCCTCGCGCAGCTCGGGCCACAGCCGGCGGTCGTACTGGCCCTGCACGAAGTGCGGCGCCAGCTCCAGCTCCTCGGCCAGCCGGGCGAAGAACTTGGGCTCGAGCGCGGCCACGCTGACGAAGCGGCCGTCGGCGGTCTCGTAGGTGTCGTAGAACGGCGCGCCGCCGTCCAGCAGGTTCGCCCCGCGCTCGGCGCGCCAGGTGCCGGCGGCGTGCAGGCCGTAGAACACGGCGGCCAGCGAGGCCGCGCCGTCGACCATGGCGGCGTCCACCACCTGGCCCCGGCCCGAGCGCTGGCGCTCGTACAGCGCGGCCATCACCCCGAAGGCCAGGTAGAGCGCGCCGCCACCGTAGTCGCCCACCAGGTTCAGCGGCGGCAGCGGCTTGCCGCCGGCCGGCCCGATGGCGTGCAGCGCGCCGCTGAGCGCGATGTAGTTGAGGTCGTGGCCGGCGGCCGGCGCCAGCGGCCCCCCCTGGCCGTAGCCCGTCATGCGCCCGTACACCAGGCCCGGGTTGCGCGCCTGGCAATCGCCCGGGCCCAGGCCCAGGCTCTCGGCCACGCCCGGGCGGAAGCCTTCGATCAGCACGTCGGCGCGGTCGATCAGGCGCAGCGCGGCATCGCGGCCGCCGGCGGCCTTCAGGTCGAGCGCGATCGAGCGCCGGCCGCGCGCATTCACCTCGTGGCGGCGACCCATCGCCAGGCCCAGGCCGCTGGGCACCAGGCGGTCGATGCGCACGACTTCGGCGCCCAGGTCGGCCAGCAGCATGCCGCACATCGGGCCCGGGCCGATGCTGGCGATCTCGACCACGCGCAATCCGTTCAGGGGTCCCATGGCGCCGGAGTGTGCACCAGCAAAAGCCGCCACCGCCCGGCGGGCCAGGCGCCTGCCGCTACAGTGCGCCCCGCGCCCTGCCGCGCTGCTTTCGGGCCCCGCGCCGGGCCCGCCGACCATGACTTCCCGCCCGAGCCCGCCCGCCGCCCCCGACGATGACCGGCCCGCGCCGGGCCTGCGCCGCCGCAGCCTGCTGCTGGCGGCCCCTGCCACCCTGCTTTCAGCGAAGGCCCTCGCCGTGGACCAGCCTGCCCCTGCCCCTGCACCCACCGCCGCCCTGCCGATCGACCTGGAAGAAGCCAGCGCCACCGCGCTGGCCCGGGCGCTGGCCGAGGGCCGCGCCACGGCCGAAGACCTGGTCGCCGGCTACGCCGCGCGCATCGAGGCGATCGACCGCCACGGCCCGCGCCTGAACAGCATCATCGAGATGAACCCCGATGCGCTGGCCATCGCGCGCGAGCTCGACGCCGAGCGCCGCGCCGGCCGGCTGCGCGGCCCGCTGCACGGCCTGCCGGTGCTGCTGAAGGACAACATCGCCACCGGCGACCGCATGAGCACCAGCGGCGGCTCGCTCGCGCTGGCCGGCGTGCGCGCGGCGCGCGATGCCCACCTGGTGCAGCGGCTGCGCGAGGCCGGCGCGGTGATCCTGGGCAAGACCAACCTCAGCGAGTGGGCCAACATCCGCTCCACGCGCTCCACCAGCGGCTGGAGCGGCCGCGGCGGCCTCACGCGCAACCCCTACGCCCTGGACCGCAGCACCAGCGGCTCGAGTGCCGGCACCGGCGCGGCCCTGGCCGCCAGCCTGGCCGCGCTGGGCGTGGGCACCGAGACCGACGGCTCCATCGTCTCGCCGTCGTCGATCAACGGCCTGGTGGGCCTGAAGCCGACCATCGGCCGCATCAGCCGCGACGGCGTGATCCCGATCTCGCACACCCAGGACACCGCGGGCCCGATGACGCGCACGGTGGCCGACGCCGCGCTGCTGTACGCGGCCCTGGCCGGGCCCGACGCGGCCGACCCCGTGACCCTGCGTGCCCCGGCCCCGGCCGGTCCGCCGGCCGGCCCCGCGCTGCAAGGCGCAAGGCTGGGCGTGGCGCGGGCCTATTTCACCGGCTTCGACGAGGCCGACGCCGTGATCGAGCAGGCGATCGAGGTGCTGCGCGCGCAGGGCGCGGTGATCGTCGACGACGTGGGCCTGCCCAAGGACGACTACGGCGACGCCGAGCTGACCGTGCTGCTGGTGGAGTTCAAGCACGGCCTGGCGCAGTGGCTGCAGACCTTCGCGCCACAGGCGCCGGTGCGCAGCCTGGCCGACCTCATCGCCTACAACCGCGCCCACCGCGAGACCGAGATGCCCTACTTCGCGCAGGAGCTGTTCGAGAAGGCGCAGACCCTGGGCGGGCTGGAGTCGCCGGCCTACCGGGAGGCGCTGGCGACCTGCGCCCGCGGGGCGCGCGAGCAGGGCCTGGACGCGGTGATCGAGCAGCACCGGCTGGATGCCGTGATCGCCCCCACGGGCGGCCCGAGCTGGCTCGTCGACTACGTCAACGGCGACCATTTCGGGGCCAGCTTCTCCACCCCGGCCGCGGTGGCCGGCTACCCGCACCTCACGGTGCCGGCGGGCTTCGTGCGCGGGCTGCCGCTGGGGCTGTCGTTCGTGGGGCCGGCCTTCAGCGAGGCGCGGCTGCTCGCGCTCGGGGCGGCGTTCGAGCAGGCCACGCGGCAGCGCCGCGCGCCGCGCTACCTGCCGCGCACGGGGCCGGCCTGAGCAACGCTTCGTAGCACGACACCCGGCAGTTAGGGATGGGCCCGCCCGCGGTGCAGGGGGAAGCTGGCTCGATCGCACGCGGCCGGGGGCGCGTTGTCCACCCTGGGGCCGACACCCGGCGTCGGCCCGCCCACCCACGAGGCAGTCCATGGCCCCCACCCCGCCCCGCCACGTCGTCCCCGGCAGCGATCGCGCACCGATGCCGGGCGCCCGCGCCACCCGCGCCGCGCTCTCCGACGAGCGCTTCGAAGTCACGCTGCGGCTGCGCGGCCGGCCCTCGCCGCGGGCGCTGGCCGACGGCGGCGCCCACGACGACCGGACGCCGCTCTCGCGGCGCTATCTCAGCCGTGACGACTACGAGGCCCAGCACGGCGCCGCCAGCGCCGACCTGGCCCTGGTCGCTGGCTTCGCCGCGGCCCATGGCCTGACGGTGGTCGAGTCGCACGCGGCACGGCGCAGCGTCGTGCTGTCGGGCAACGCCCAGGCCTTCGGCGCGGCTTTCGGCGTCACGCTGCAGGAGTTCGAGCACGACGCCGGCACCTACCGCGGCCGGGTGGGTTCGGTCAGCGTGCCGGCCGAGCTGGCCGACGTCGTCGTGGGCGTGTTCGGCCTGGACAACCGGCCGCAGGCCACGCCGCACTTCCAGCGCGCCGCGCCGGCGGGCGAGCGGGCCTCGCGCGCCGCCGGCAGCTCGTTCACGCCGCCGCAGCTGGCGCGGCTGTACGACTTCCCGGCCGGGCTGGACGGGCACGGCCAGTGCATCGCCCTCATCGAGCTCGGCGGCGGCTACCGGCCGGCCGATCTCAAGGCGTACTTCGCTGGCCTGGGCCTGCCGGTGCCGGCCGTGCACGCGGTGCGGGTGGACGGCGCACGCAACCACCCCACCAACGCCAGCAGCGCCGACGGCGAGGTGATGCTCGACATCGAAGTGGCCGCCGCGGTGGCACCCCGGGCCACGATCGCGGTCTACTTCGCGCCCAACACCGACCAGGGCTTCCTCGACGCCGTCACCACCGCCATCCACGACAGGAAGAACAAGCCCTCGGTGATTTCCATCAGCTGGGGCAGCGCCGAGGTCAACTGGACGGCGCAGGCCCTGACCCAGTTCGACCAGGCCTTCCAGGCCGCCGCGGCGATGGGCGTCACGGTCTGCTGTGCCGCCGGCGACAACGGCTCGGGCGACGGCGTGAACGACGGCCGGCCGCATGTCGACTTCCCCGCGTCCAGCCCCTACGCGCTGGGCTGCGGCGGCACGCTGCTGACGGCCGGCGCGCAGGGCATCGGCAGCGAGGTGGTCTGGAACGAGGGCAGCAACAGCGCCACCGGCGGCGGCATCAGCGGCTTCTTCGCGCTACCCGGCTACCAGGCGCAGGCGCAGGTGCCCGCCGGCCCGGGCAACAAGCCCGGCCGCGGCGTGCCCGACGTGGCCGGCGATGCCGACCCCGCCAGCGGCTACCAGGTGCGCGTGGACGGCCAGAACCTGGTCATCGGCGGCACCAGCGCCGTGGCGCCGCTGTGGGCCGGCCTGGTGGCGCTGATGAACCAGAAGCTGACGCAGCCGGTGGGCTTCCTGAACCCGCTGCTGTACGGCTCGCTCGCCGGCAAGGGCCTGCTCAACGACATCACCAGCGGCAGCAACGGCGCCTTCGCGGCCCGGCCCGGCTGGGACGCCTGCACCGGCTGGGGCACGCCGCGGGGCAGTGCGCTGCTGCGGGCCCTGGGCGGTTGAGCGCGATCGCGGGCGGGCGCTGAGCGCCGCAGCCCCGGCGGTCGACGGGCGCGCACCAGGCGCGCGGCAGGCGCCCGGCGGGCGTCCGAATCCCGCCAGAATGCGCGGGCGCGCCCGGCCCCGGGGGCGTCCCCGTCCAGCCCCCTTCGATGTCGATCGCCCGCCGCCTGCCTGCCTTCGCCATCAACGGCCTGACGGTGGCCGCCGGCATCGGCCTGATCCAGGTGCTGGTGGGCGCCGCGGCCGGCCCGCACGCGGCCCTGCTGGCGCTGAGCGGCGCCATCTGCACCAGCCTGGCCGACATGCCGGTGCCCGCGGTGCGCACCTGGCACCGCGTCTCGGCCGCGGCCCTGCTGAGCCTGTTCGCCACGCTGGTGGTGGCCCTGCTCAAGCCGCACCCCGGCTGGCTGGGGCCGGGCATCGCGGGCATCGCCTTCGTGGCCATGATGACCATGGCCTGGGGCCTGCGCGCGGGCGCGGTGTCGTTTGCGCCCATCCTGGCGGTGGTGTTCTCGCTGGCCGCGCCGCCGGGGGCGGATGCGGTGCCCACGGTCGTGGCCTGGAACGCATTCGGCGGTGCCGCCTACCTGGGCTGGTCGCTGCTGTGCGCGCGGGTGCTGGCGCGGCCCTACCAGCGGCTCGCGCTGGCCGAGGCCCTGCGCGCCACGGTGCAGCTGCTGCGGGCCCGCGCCGACCTCATCGCCACCGGGCCCGCCGCGCCCGAGGCACGCGCCGCCATGCGGGCCTGGGTGCTGGGCGAGGCGGCGCTGGCCGAGCGGCTGCAGGCCGCGCGCGACTTCGTCTTCGCCGACCCTGCACCCACCAGCCGGTCGGCGGCGATGCTGCTGCGCGCGATCGACCTGCGCGACGTGCTGCTGGCCAGCCGGCTCGACCTCGAGCTGCTGGGCGACGATGCCGGCAGCCGCTGGCTGCTGGGGCAGACGGCGCGGGCGCTGCGCCATGTGGCCGACCGGCTGGACGCGGTGGCGCAGGCACTGCTGGGCGGCCCGGTGCGGGCGCCGGCTGCGCGCCTGGACTACGAGGCGCTCTATGCGCACGCGACGTTCGCCGCCGACGACCCGCGCGCACGGCTGCGGCCGGCCCTGGTGCTGCGGCTGCGCGCGATGGACGCCATCGTCGAGCGCATCGCCGCGCTGCGCCAGGGTGCCAGCGAGGCACTGCCGCTGCAGCCGGCCGAGCTGCAGCGCTTCGTCGCCCCCGAGGGCTGGCCGCTGCAGGCGCTGTGGTCGCAGCTCAGCCTGGCCTCGCCGGTGGCGCGGCATGCGCTGCGCACCGCGCTGGCGCTGGGCAGCGCCTACGTCATCGGCAGCCACCTGCCCTGGGCCTCGCACCCGCACTGGCTGGTGCTGAGCGTGGCCGTGGTGCTGCGCGGCAGCCTGGAGCAGACCCTGGCGCGCCGCAACGCGCGCGTGGGCGGCACGCTGCTGGGCTGCGCCGCGGTGCTGGCGCTGGCCGGGCTGCACTCGCCGCCGCTGCTGGCCGGCGTGTTCCTGCTGGCGGTGGGCACCGCGCATGCGTTCGTGCTGCAGCGCTACTGGGTCAGCGCCGGGGCGGCCACGGTGATGGCGCTGCTGCAGGCGCATGCGGTCAACCCGACGCTGGGATTCCCGATCGCCGAACGCGCCGCCGACACGCTGCTGGGCGCGCTGCTGGCCTGGGGCTTCAGCTACGTGCTGCCGTCCTGGGAGCGGCGCAACCTGCCCAGCGCGATCGAAGCCACGCTGAAGGCGCTGGACGACTACGCCGTGCATGCGCTGCGCTGGCCGGCGGCCGAAGGCGTGCAGCCGCGCATGGCCCGGCGCCGCGCCTACGACGCGCTCAGCGCACTGGCCGCGACGCTGCAGCGCAGCCGCGCCGAGCCCCGGGGCGTGCAGGTGCCGGTGGCGCAGGTGGCGGCCATCATCGACCACGGCCAGCGCCTGATGGCGCACCTGTCGATGGTGCGGATGATCCTGGGCGGCAGCGGCGTCGGCCTCGACCTCGACCCGGCGGCCACGGCCCAGGCGCTGCAGCAGGCGCAGACCGCGCTGCGGCGGAGCCTGGACCTGCGGCAGCCCATAGCCGGTCCGGTGCCGCCGCGCGTAGACACCGGCCCCGATGACCTGCGGGTGCTGCCCGCCCAGGCGCCGAGCGAAGACCTGATGCCCTGGCTGCAACGCCGGCTGCAGGGGCTGCAGCGCGATGCGCTCCTGATCCGCGCCGCGGCGGCCGCGGCGGCCTGATCGGCGCAGGCCCGGGCGGTGCGGCTCAGGCCGTGGGCAGGGCGCCGAAGCGCCAGCTCGAGGTCGTCCAGCCCATGAACGAGCCCGCCTCGTGGAACACGGTGGCGGCCGGCTCGTCCTCGGCCGCGCCCAGCGCCACCATCAGCGGCAGCAGGTGGTCTTCGCTCGGGTGCGCCGTGCGCGCCGCCGGTGCCTGCTCCCAGGCCAGCAGGCGTGCGCTGCGCTCGGCCGGCGCGCTGGCCTCCAGCGTCTGGTGCAGCCAGGCATCGAAAGCCTGCGACGGCGCCGCCGCCGCCGGCCCGCGCAGGCGCAGGTTGTGGAAGCTCAGGCCGCTGCCCAGGATCAGCACGCCCTCGTCGCGCAAGGCACGCAGCGCGCGGCCCGCGGCCAGGTGCTCGGCCGGGTCGTAGCCCGCCTTCAGCGACAGCTGCAGCACCGGCACCTGGGCCTGCGGGTACATCACCGCCAGCGGCGCGAAGGTGCCGTGGTCGAAGCCGCGCTCGCTGTCCAGCGCGGCCTCGATGCCGGCCCCCTGCAGCAGGGCCGCGATGCGCCCGGCCACCTCGGGCGCCCCCGGGGCCGCGTAGTGCACGCGGTAGGTGTGCTCGGGGAAGCCGTGGTAGTCGTAGACCATCGGCGGCTGCGCGCCGGCCATCGCGGTGAAGCGCGGCGCCTCCCAGTGCGCCGACACCGACAGCACCGCGCGCGGCAGGCCGCCCAGCGAATGCGCGATGCCTTCGAGCGAGGCACGCAGCCCGGCCATGGGCGCGCGCATCTCGGGCATGTAGGGCCAGGGCCCGCCGCCGTGCGAGATGAAGAAGGTGGGCAGGCGGGTGGACAGGGTGGTCATGGCAATGCGGTCCTGGGCTTGGAAGCCCCGAGTGTGGGCGCCGCCGCCACCCGCAGGGTTCAACGGCGCTGTCGGCAGCGCTCAAACGCGGCGTGCCGCGGGCCCGGTTCAGCGCGCCGCCGGCGGCGCCTTGCCGGCCTTGGCCGTCTTGCCCGTCTTGCCTGTCTTGCCCGCCTTGCCCCCGACCGGGCCGTCGCTCTTGCCCCGGGGCGCCCCCGGGCGCGCCGCGCCGGCCAGCAGCGCGTCCAGGTTCTTGGTGATCTCGGCCTCGATCGTCTTGCTGAAGGCGCCGAGCAGGAAGCCGAGCCGGGCCTCGAGGTCGAAGTGGTCGGCGGCCACGATCAGGCGGCCGCTGACGCCGGTGCGCTGGAACTCGACCGTGTCGCTGCCGTCGCCTTCGAGCACGCTGCAGGCGAGGTCGAAGTCGCGCTCGACCTGTTCGGCCCAGTCCCAGGCGATCTGGCGCGCCCGGGGCAGGCCGAGGTGGTGCGCGCGGTGGATGCGGATGTCGGGCATGGGCGGCCCCTCCTCAGGGCGTTCTCAGGGGGCTTCGAGTTTGGCCCGCCGCTCGGCCCTGGGCAAGGCGGCCAGGGCGCGCACGTCGGCGTAGAAGCGCTTGAAGTCGCGGCCGTCGGCGTCGAAGCGCCGCTCGAACGCCGGCACCAGCGCGTTGTAGGCCGCCAGCACGCCCAGGCTGGCGTTGTTGGCGGTGGCGAACCAGTGGTCGTAGCCGCTGTAGCCGCCCCAGCGCCGGGCCTTCATCACCGCATAGTCGGCGCGCAGCCTGGCGAACACGGCGGCCTTGCGTTCGCGCTCGACGTCGGGGCTCAGGCCGCTGGCGTACAGCTGCTCGAGCTGCGCCCGCGCCGCCAGCGTGAGGGCCTGGAAATCGCGCTGCCGCTGCTGCGCGGCCTCGTCGGCGGCCTGCGCCTGGGCGCTGGCGTGGGCCGCCATCCAGCGCCGGCCACCGATCTGCGCCACCGCATCGGCGAACGACTCGTTGAAGGTGGTGTCGTCGCGCGCGTAGGCCACCTGGTGCGCCAGCTCGTGGAAGATCAGCCGCGCCAGCGCGCCCTCGGGCCAGCCGATGAAGGTGCTGAGCAACGGGTCGCCGCCCAGCCAGTTGCTCCAGCCCAGGGTCGAGTAGGCGGGCACGCCGTACACGTCGACGTCCAGCCCTTCGTCCTTCAGCCGGTCCGCCAGCGCCTGGGCGTCGGCACGGTCGAAGTAGCCGCGGTAGCCGACGCAGCCCATGATGGGGAAGCACCAGGTGCGCAGCGTGAGCGACAGCGCCGGCGCGGCCACCACGTTCCAGACCACGGCGCTGCGGTGCAGGTCGGCATAGCGGCGGTAGCTGTCGTTGTCGGGCAGCCCGAGCGCGCTCACCGCGTAGTCGCGGATCTGCTGGCTCAGCAGCAGCCGCTGGCGCAGCGCCAGCGGCGTGGCCGGGTCGGCCAGCAGCTGCGCCACCGGGCGTGCGCTGTGCATCAGCCGCAGGTGGCCACCGGCGGCCTGCGCGTAGTAGGCCAGCGTGCTGCAGCCGCTGGTGAGCGCCAGCGCCGCCACCGCCGCGGCCAGCAGCAGCACCCCACGCAGGCTGCGCCGGCCGCCGGCGCACCGGCGTGGCCGTCCGATCACGCGGGGGTGGCCGCCGACGCAGCCGCAGCCGCGGCAGCCGCGCTGTCGGCCGTGGCCACGGGCGCCACCTGCACCAGGCAGTCGTAGAAGGCCGGCGCGCGGCCCAGGTCGGTCAGGCGCTGGTGCGTCAGCTCGTTCACGTTGGTGCCGTTCAGGCCCAGCTTGCGCCACCAGATGCCCAGCCCGTTGACCACGCCGGGCCGCGCGCGCGGGCTCACCACGGCCTTGCAGCGGTACTCGCCGCGGTCGTTGAACACGCGCACCACCTCGCCGCCGCGGATGCCGCGCGCGGCGGCGTCCAGCGCGTGCAGCTCCAGCAGCGGCTCGCGCTCGGCCGCGCGCAGGCTGGCCACGTTGACGAAGCTGCTGTTGAGGAAGTGGCGCGCCGGCGGCGAGATCATGGCCAGCGGAAAGCGCGCCGCGAGTTCGGGCGCCGACTGCGCGCTCTCGTAGTTCGGCACATGGTCGGGCAGGCCGAGGCCCGGCGCATCGGCCAGGGCTTTGCCGCTCGGCGTGGGGAAGCCGCCGTCGGCAAACGGCGCGTCGGCGATCGCCAGCCTGGCCCAGCCCTGCGCCGCCAGCGCCGCGGGGCTGACGCGCTCGGGCACGAAGGCGCCGCGCGCCATCGCCTCGTCGCTGTCGGCGAAGCACGCGTCGGTGAACCCCATCCGCGCGGCGAGCAGGCGGAAGATCTCGGCGTTCGATTTCGCTTGCCCGATCGGTTCGATCGCCGGCTCGTTCAACAACGCATAGGTGTGACCGTAGGCGGTGTGCGCGTCCCAGTGCTCGAGCTGGGTCGTGGCCGGCAGCACGTAGTCGGCGTGGTCGGCGGTGTCGGTGAGGAAGTGCTCCAGCACCACCGTGAACAGGTCCTCGCGCGCGAACCCCTGCGCGACGCGCGCGCTGTGCGGTGCCACCGCCACCGGGTTGCTGTTGTAGACGACCACGGCCTCGATCTTCGGGCCGAAGGCCGGCGAGGCCTCGCGCAGCAGGTCGTCGCCGATCGTGCTCATGTTGATCTTGCGCGGCGTGCGGTCGCCCAGCAGGTCGGGCCGCTGCAGCCAGGCGTCGCGGCGGGCACCGGCGAACCAGCCCGAGCTGCTGAGCAGCAGGCCACCGGCGCGGTGCCGCCAGGCGCCGGTCAGGCAGGGCAGCAGCGCGACCAGGCGCACCGCATTGCCGCCACCCCGCACGCGCTGCATGCCGTAGTTCAGGCGGATCGCCGCCGGCCGGGTCTGCGCGTAGTCGCGCGCCAGGCCGCGCACCTCGTCGGCGCTGATGCCGCAGGTGGCTGCGGTGCGCTCGGGCGGCCATTGCAGCGCGCGCTCGCGCAGGGCCGGCCAGCCCTGCACGTGGCGCGACACGTACTCGGCGTCGAGTCCGCCGCCCACGATCAGCTCGTGCATCAGGCCCAGCGCCAGCGCGCCGTCGGTGCCGGGCAGCAGCGCGATGTGCTGGTGGCACTTCTCGGCCGTCTCGGTGCGCCGCGGGTCGATGCAGATCAGCTTCGCGCCGGCGCGCTTGGCCTGCTGCGCGAAGTTCCAGAAATGCACGCTCGAGGTGATGGGGTTGCTGCCCCAGATCAGGATCAGCCGGCT
>JAGWLO010000086.1 GCA_028872015.1 Burkholderiales bacterium
CCGCGCAAACGGCGTGCTGCTTCGCTGGCAACACGTCCGAGCACCTTGTCGGTGGCGTCAATCACAAACCACTCGTGCTTCACCTCGGCCGGCTTGGCGCTGAAGGTCTTCATGAGGGTCTTCTCGGTGGGCACCCGGCACGGGCCGGGAACGGTTACTCCGGCAGGCATCAGGCCCGGCGGGCTCTCGTCGGTGCTGCTCGTGGGGGCAGCCTCTCGGAAGACGCTCGGGGCCTGTCGATCCGGCGTCTGGCTTGCCGGATCGAACTTCCTCGGCCGAAATCGAGGAAAGCCTGCGAGTATATCGCGGCCAGCAGCGCCGAGGCCCGTGCGCCTGCGCACGCCGATCCGCCACGCCGGTCGGGCCCGCGATCGCGGGATGGCCGGCGCCACCCCGGCCTGTAACATCCTTCACGCACGGGCTGAGGTCTCGCTGGCCTGTCAACCCCTATTTCACGGTTCGCAAGCCCCGTGACCGCGAATGCACCAACTCATTCCGTCGATCCTGGCTGCTTCATCGCTCGCCCTGCTGCTGGCAGCCGGCGTGCTCTGGCTGCTGCGTCGCCGGCGGCCCCGGCAGAGGCCGCTGCCCACGGAGTGGACGCTCACTGCGCGTCCGGTATTCAGCAGCGACGAGCGGCGCGTGTACCGTCAATTGCGCGAGGCCCTGCCGCACCACATCGTGCTGTCCAAGCTGCCGCTGGTGCGCTTCTGCCAGCCCACCGATCCGCAAGAGGTGCGCTTCTGGTACGAGCTGCTGGGTTCGGCCAACGTCACCTTCGCCGTGTGCAGCGCCAACGGTCGGGTGCTGGCCGCCATCGACCTCGACAACGAGCGCGGCGGCTCGCGCCGCGCGATGCAGATCAAGCAGTCGGTGCTCGCCGCCTGCCGCGTGCGCTATCTGCGCTGCGCACCCGACCAGCTGCCCTCCATTCCCGAGCTGCAGCTGATGGTGCCCAGCAGCGGGTCGGCTGCCCGCGGCCCGCAGCCGGCGCCCACCGCCGCGCGGGCGCGCGACAGCTCGCGACCGGGCCGGCGCGAGCGCACCACGCTGTGGCAGGACTCGGGCTTCTTCCAGGATTCGTTCTTCGGCATGGACGGCCGCAACGAGCCCGGCATGAGCAGTTTCGGTGCGCTGCGCAGCACCGGCAGCCCGCGTGAAACGCCCACCGCACCCGACGACGTGGGCGGCGTCGTGGTCGACACGCCGGCGGCGCGGATGCGGCACTGAGTGATCGAGCTGCCGCCCGGCTACGCGAGCCTCGATCCGCAGCAGGTGCTGCGGTGCCTGGACGCGGTCGGCCTGCGCGGCGATGGCCGCGTGCTGCAGCTCAACTCGTACGAGAACCGGGTCTTCCAGGTGTTCCTGGAGGACGGCACGGCGGTGGTGGCCAAGTTCTACCGGCCCGGGCGCTGGAGCGATGCCCAGATCGTGGAAGAGCACGCCTTCGCGCTCGAGCTGGCCGCCGCCGAGGTACCGGTGGTGCCGCCGCTGGCGCTGCACGCGGCCACCGATGACGTCGTGCTCGGCGGCGCGCCGCCGACGCTGGCCCGCTTCCAGGGTCATCGCTACATGCTGGCGGCCCGCTGCGCCGGGCGCGAGCCCGAGCTCGACGACCCCCAGACGTTGCGCCAGATCGGCCGCTTCATCGGCCGCCTGCACGCGGTCGGCCGCACGCGGCCGTTCGTGCACCGCCACCGCCTGGACCCGCAGGCCGACGGCCAGCGCGCGCTGACGCTGCTGGTCGAAGGCGGTTTCGTGCCTGCCACCCAGATCGCGGCGTGGCGCGGCGCCTGCGAGCAGGCGCTCGCCGCCGTGGTCGCCGCCTTCGAGGCGCTGGCGCCGCTGGCCACGCTGCGCCTGCACGGCGACTGCCACCCGGGCAACGTGCTATGGCGCCGCGACGGGCCGCACGGCGCGCCGCACATCGTCGACCTCGACGACGCGATGCAGGGCCCGGCGGTGCAGGACCTGTGGATGCTCGTCTCGGGCGACCACCGCACCATGGCGCAGCAACTGAACACCCTGCTCGAGGGCTACGAGCAGTTCAGCGATTTCGACGACCGCGAGCGCGCACTGATCGAGCCGCTGCGCACGTTGCGCATGCTGCGCCACAGCGCCTGGCTGGCCGAGCGCTGGAGCGACCCGACCTTCCCGCTCAACTTCCCGTTCTTCGGCAGCGCGGCCTACTGGAGCCAGCAGACCGCGCAATTGCGCGAACAGAGCGAGGCAATGGCGGCCTGACCCGGCCCGCGCCCGCTCAGGCCGCCAGCAGGCGGTTCACCCGGGCCACGTAGGCCGCCGGGTCCTCCAGCTGTCCGCCCTCGGCGAGCAGGGCCTGGTCGAACAGGATCTGCGCCAGGTCGTCGAAGCGCGCGTCGCTGTCCAGCCGCTTCACCAGCGCATGCTCGGGGTTGACCTCGAGGATCGGCTTGCTGCCGCCGATGCCGGGCGCGCTCTGGCCCGACTGCTTGAGCAGCCGCGCCAGGTGCGAGCTCATGTCGCCCTCGTCGACCACGATGCAGGCCGGTGAATCGACCAGCCGCGTCGTCGTGCGCACGTCCTTGGCGCGGTCCTTCAGCGCCGCCTTCAGCTTCTCCAGCACCGGCTTGAAGGCCTCGGCCGTTTCCTCAGCCTGCTTCTTCTCGGCCTCGTCCTGCAGCTTGCCGAGGTCCACGCCGCCCTTGGCCACGCTCTGCAGCGGCTTGCCATCGAACTCGAACAGGTGGCTGAGCATCCACTCGTCGACGCGGTCCGTCAGCAGCAGCACCTCGATGCCCTTCTTGCGGAAGATCTCCAGCTGCGGGCTGCTCTTGGCCGTGGCCAGGTTGTCGGCAGTCAGGACGTAGATCGCCTCCTGGCCGTCCTTCATGCGCTTCACATAGTCCTCCAGGCTGACGCCCTCGTCGGCCGCCGTGCTGGCGAAGCGCAACAGCTTGGCCAGGCGCTCCTGGTTCTGGTGATCCTCGCCCACGCCTTCCTTGAGCACGGCGCCGAACTGCCGCCAGAAGTCGGCGTACTTGTCCCGCTGGTTCTCGGCCACGTCTTCCAGCATCGACAGCACGCGCTTGGTGCTGCCTTCGCGGATCGCCTTCACGTCGCGGCTTTCCTGCAGCAGCTCGCGGCTCACGTTCAGCGGCAGGTCGGCGCTGTCGATCACGCCCTTGACGAAGCGCAGGTACACCGGCATCAGCGCCTCGGCGTCGTCCATGATGAAGACGCGCTTGACGTAGAGCTTCACGCCGCCGCGCTTGTCGCGGTTCCACAGGTCGAACGGCGCCTTCGCCGGCACGTACAGCAGCTGCGTGTACTCGGTGCGACCCTCGACCCGGTTGTGGGTGTAGGCCAGTGGCGCATCCTGGTCGTAGCTGATCTGCTTGTAGAACTCCTGGTACTGGGCGTCGGTGATGTCGCTCTTGGCGCGCGTCCACAGCGCAGCGGCCTTGTTCACCGTCTCCCACTCGTCGGTGTCGACCTGCTCCTTCTTCTCCTCGTCCCACTTCTGCTTGCGCATCAGGATGGGCAGGCTGATGTGGTCGCTGTACTTGCTGATGACCGATTTCAGCTTCCATGGCGAGAGGAATTCCTCCTCGCCCTCGCGCAGGTGCAGGATGACGTCGGTGCCACGCTCGAGGCGGCTGATCGTCTCGACCTCGAAGTCGCCCGTGCCTTCGCTGCTCCAGCGCACGCCGTCGGCCGCCGGGTGGCCGGCGCGGCGCGACTCGACCGTGATGCGGTCGGCGACGATGAAGCCCGAGTAGAAACCGACGCCGAACTGGCCGATCAGGTTGGCGTCCTTCTTCTGCTCGCCCTGGAGCTTGGCCATGAAATCGCGCGTGCCGCTCTTGGCGATCGTGCCCAGGTGCGCCACCGCCTCGTCGGCGCTCATGCCGATGCCGTTGTCGCGGATCGTGATCGTCTTGGCCGCCGCGTCGTACCAGACCCGCACCTCCAGGTTCGGCGTGTCTTCGTACAGCGCCGCGTTGTCCAGCGCCTCGAAGCGCAGCTTGTCGCAGGCGTCCGAGGCGTTGGACACCAGCTCGCGCAGGAAGATTTCCTTGTTCGAGTACAGCGAATGGGTGACGAGGTGCAGGATCTGCTTGACCTCGGCCTGGAAGGACAGGGTTTGTTTTTCCATGTGCGTGTGCGTGCTTGCGGTGAACGATGCCGGCGCCCGGTCCGGGCAGGATGCGATGTTGGGCCACGACACGGGCTTTCAAGTGGCCCGCCTCGGCAACCCGGCATTGTCGGGCGACCTAAAATGCAGGCTCTCTCTCATTTCCGGACCGCGCACGGTGACGTTGCGCCGGCCTCCTCCGCAACCCCCGCTTCACGGCCTCGGGCCGATCCCCTCATGAGCGCATTCAGCGAGGAACGCGTGCTCACGGTCCACCACTGGACCGACCGCCTGTTCACCTTCACCACCACACGCGACCCGGCCCTGCGCTTCTCGAACGGCCACTTCACGATGATCGGCCTGCGTGTCAACGGCAAGCCGCTGCTGCGTGCCTACAGCATCGTCAGTGCCAACTACGAGGAGCACCTCGAGTTCCTGAGCATCAAGGTGCCCGACGGCCCGCTGACGAGCCGGCTCCAGCACATCCAGGTGGGCGACACGGTCATCGTCGGGCGCAAGCCCACGGGCACCCTGGTCATCGACTATCTGCTCCCCGGCAAGCGGCTGTACCTGCTGTCCACCGGCACCGGCCTCGCGCCCTTCATGAGCATCGTGCGCGATCCCGAGACCTACGAGAAGTTCGAGCACATCATCCTCGTGCACGGCGTGCGTCAGGTCGACGAGCTGGCCTACCACGATGTGCTGGTCGAGCACCTGCCGAAGCACGAGTTCCTGGGTGAACTCGTCACCAGCAAGCTGCGCTACTACCCCACGGTGACGCGCCAGGCCTACCGCCGCATGGGCCGCATCACCGAGCTGATCGAGAACGGCAGGCTGGCCGCCGACCTGCAGCTGCCGGCGCTAAATCCGGCCGAGGACCGGGTGATGATGTGCGGCAGCCCGAGCATGCTGCGCGATCTCAAGGACCTGCTCGTCGCGCGCGGTTTTGCCGAGGGCAGCACTTCGGTGCCGGGCGACTTCGTGATCGAGCGCGCCTTCGTCGAACAGTAGGCGGGACTCAGGCCGCGCTGCGGCCCAGGTTGTGCAAACGCGCGGCCTCGACGATCTCGATCCAGTAGCCGTCGGGGTCCTTGACGAAGGCGACGTCGCGCATCTTCCCCTGCTCGGGGCGCTTGACGTAGGGCACCTGGTTCGCGTCGAGCCAGCGCACCGCGGCATCCAGGTCGGGCACCGAGAAGCAGATGTGGCCGAAGCCCTGCGGCTGGGCGTTGCCGTCGTGGTAGCGGAACCCGGGGTCGGCCTCGGTGCCCCAGTTGTGCGTGAGCTCGAGGATGCCACGCTGGGCGAAGGTCCAGGCGGTGCGCGCGCCCACCTCGTCGGGCACCGTCTCGCCGGGCTGCGCGCGGTGCAGGAAGTACAGCGAGAACTTCATTTCGGCGAAGTCGAGCTTGCGCAGCACGCGCATGCCGAACACGCGGGTGTAGAAATCGAGCGCCACCGCCGGGTCCTTCACCCGCAGCATGCTGTGGTTGAGCACGAAGCCCTCGCTGTCGCGGCTGGGCTCGGCGCAGACCCCGGGGTGATCTTCGGTCGTGAACGTCATGGTCGGGTCGTTCGAGGGTGCAGTCAGGCCGTGCCCGTGCGGGGCATCGACAAAGGGCGGACGGTCGCCAGCGCCACCGCGGCCGGGCGCGCACTCTCGCGTGCGGCCGGCTCGCTGGCACTCAGGCGGCGGCGCAGGTAGCGCATGCAGGTCACGCGCAGGAAGGAGGCGAAGTTGGGCACCTCGCCGCGGTGCGCCAGGACCTCGTCGTGGAAGAGCGCGATCAGGGCGTTCGTGGTGCGACCCTCTTCCTCGGCCATCTCGGCGAGCAGGTCCCAGACCATGTTCTCCAGCCGGATGCTGGTGAGCACGCCGTGGATGCGCACCGTGCGGGAGCGCTGCTCGTACTGGATCGGGTCGGCCTTGACGAAGAATTCGCACATGGGCTGTCTCCTGCCGGCTGGCGCCCTAGATGCTGCGGGCGCTCATCTGCCGGCCAATGTACTCGGCCTGCCGGATCGCCAGCGTCACGATGGTCAGGGTGGGGTTTTCGGCGCCGCCGGTGGTGAACTGGCTGCCGTCGCTGATGAACAGGTTCGGGATGTCGTGCGTCTGGCCGTGCGCGTTGCACACGCTGTCGGATGCCTTCGCACCCATGCGGCAGGTGCCCAGGTTGTGCGTGCTCGGGTACGGCGGCGTGCGGAAGGACTTCTTCGCGCCGGCCGCCTCGTAGATGCGCTGGCCGAGCGAGAACGCATGCTCGCGCATCGCGATGTCGTTGGCGTGGTCGTCGAAGTGGACGTTGGGCACCGGGTTGCCGAACTTGTCCTTGACATCGCTGTTCAGCGTCACGCGGTTCGTCTCGCGAGGCATGTCCTCGCCGACGATCCACATGCCGGCCAGGTTGGCATAGTGGTCCATGTAGTCGGCGAACTCGCTGCCCCAGCCGCCGGGATTCAGGAAGGCGGCCATGAAGGGCACGCCCAGCGACAGCGTCTCGAGCTCGTAGCCGCCGGCGAAGCCGCGCCGGGTGTCGTGGCGCGCCTCGTCGCGCACGATGCCGGCCATCGTCGTGCCGCGGTACATGTGCACCGGCTTGTCGAACATGCCGTAGACCGAGCCGGTCATGTGACGCATGTAGTTGCGGCCGACCTGCCCCGAGCTGTTCGCCAGCCCGTCCTTGAACATGGGGCTGGCCGACAGCAGCAGCAACCGCGGGGTCTCGATGGAGTTGCCGGCGACGCAGACGATGCGCGCCTTCTGGCGCTGCGTCGCACCGTCCTTGTCGACGTAGACCACCGCATTGGCCTTGCCCTTGTCGTCGTGCTCGATGCGCACCACATGGCTCTCGGGCCGCAGGTCGAGGTTGCCGGTCTTCTCGGCCTTGGGGATCTCGGTGTACAGCGTGCTCCACTTGGCGCCGCTCTTGCAGCCCTGGAAGCAGAAGCCCATCTGCATGCAGCGGCCGCGGCCATCGCGCGGCTGGCTGTTGATGGCCATGTTGCCGGTGTGCACCTCCTTGTAGCCGAGCCGGGTGGCGCCGGCATACAGCACCTTGAAGTTGTTGTTGCCCGGCAGGCCCGGGATGCCGTTGGTGCGCGTCACGCCCATCTTGTCCTCGGCGCGGGCGTAGTAGGGCTCCAGCTCCTGCAGCGTGACGGGCCAGTCCATCAGGCTCGCGCCCTTGATCTCGCCATAGGTGGTCCGGGCCTTGAACTCGTGCTCCTGCAGGCGCAGCGAGGCACCGGCCCAGTGGGTCGTCGTGCCGCCCACGGTCTTGCAGATCCAGGCCGGGAGGTTGGGGAAGTCCTTGGCCACACGCCAGCTGCCCGAGGTGGTGCGGTTGTCGAGCCATGCGAGCTGGCTGAAGGACTTCCACTCGTCCTGGATGAAGGTGGCGCTGGACTGGCGTGCGCCAGCCTCGAGCACCACCACCTTGATGCCCTGCTGGCACAACTCATTGGCCAGCGTGCCGCCGCCGGCTCCCGAGCCGATGATGACGACCACGCCGTCGTCGCTGAGATCGAACTTCGACATCTTGTCTCCTGGATCGTTGTTGCGGGCGGGCGGCGCTCAGCCGAAATACGGCGGCGGGCTGGCTGCCACCGGCGGCGCCGGCAGCCATTTCAGGTCCTGGAAGCCGCGCGTGATGTAGCCGCCCTTCTCCCAGCAGGCGCCTTCGTAGCCGAAAACCGTGAACGCCATGTCGTTGTCATAGAGCGAGGTCACGCACTGCCCGCGCACGGTGTTGAAGAAGGGCAGGCCCTCGATCGCCTGCACCGCCACCAGCCGCCGCGCCGCCGAGGCCTTGACGAAACTGCCGCCGGCATCGCGGTCGAGCCCGGCGATGCCCTCACGCAACAGGGGCAGCGCGTCGGTCTTGGCATCCAGGTCCTTGACGAGCAACGCGTACACCGCGTCGGGCAGCTTCTTGTGCGGGAACAGCGTGCGACCCATCGCCATCAGGGTCTGGCCCTCGGCCTGGGTCAGCGACTTCAGCTCCAGCGCCCACACGGTGGACGGCGCCAGCGCGGCCAGCGCGGTGCCGGCGGCCAGCGTACCCATCAGGATGCCGCTGCCCTTGAGGAATTCGCGCCGCGCCAGCGGCAGATCGAGCTTCGGGACGCGACGGTCTTCGGCGTCGCAGGACTCGGCCTGGGCGCGCGCCGCGGGGGCGTCGGGCGCGATGGGAATCACACGCATGGCGGGTCTCCTGTAAGTCATTCGAATCGGGGACCGACATCGACCCCGCTACGGCACAGTCTTGCACTGCAACCGCGACGCCTGGTTTTATCCAGCTACTTACAAGGGAAAGCCCGGGTCTGCCAGCACGGTGGCGCCGGGCCGCGGCCGATTCACTTGGCGCCGCCGAGCACCCAGGTCGCGAGCTGCTTGGCCTGCGCGGCACTGAGCTGCTTCTGCGGCGGCATCGGTATGTCGCCCCAGCGGCCACTGCCGCCTTCGCGGATGTGCTGCACCAGGGTCGCCACCGCATCGGGCTGGCCCCGGTACTTGGCCGCCACGTCCTGGTAGGCCGGGCCGACGATCTTGGTCGCCACCGCGTGGCAGCCCAGGCAGCCCTCCTTCTGGGCCAGCGCCAAGGCGCTGCTTGCGTGAGAGGGTGCCGAGGCGGCCAGCAGGCTGCTGGCGACGAGGAAGAGGCAAGCTGAGCGCGACATGGGCAGTCTCCGTCGGATGGGGGGCCAGGCGATTATTTGGAATCGCACCGCCGCGTGGTGATAGCGCGCTACCTACCGGGCCGGCCGGCGCCGGAGTCGCCGGGCTTCGGACCGCGCAGCGGAGCTGGAGCCGTGGTCCTCAGTGCAGCTTCACGTGCGGTTCGGTGCGGCGGACGATGAGCCGCGCCAGGGTGTCCAGCGCCACCTTCACCCAGCCGTGCAGCGCCAGCTCGTGCATCTTGTACAGCGACTGGTACATCAGGCGCGCGAACAGGCCCTCGATCATCAGGCTGCCGCCGATCAGTCCCCCCATCATGCTGCCCACGGTGCTGAACTCGCCCAGCGAGACGAGCGAGCCGAAGTCGCGGTAGCGCCAGTCGCGCGGCGGCTGGCCGGCCAGCCGCCGCTTGAGCTGCGCGGCCAGGTGCGAGGCCTGCTGGTGCGCGGCCTGGGCCCGCGGCGGCACGATCGCGCCTGCGCCGGCCTCGGGCCAGGCGCAGGCGGCGCAGTCGCCGAAGGCGAAGATGTTGTCGTCGCGCGTGGTCTGCAGCGTGGCCTTGACCACGAGCTGGTTGACGCGGTTCGTCTCCAGCCCGGCGATGTCCTTCAGGAAGTCGGGCGCCTTCACGCCGGCGGCCCAGACGATGAGCTCGGCCGGCAGCGCGCGGCCGTCCGCCAGCTGCACGGTGCCGGCCGATACCGAGGCCACCTTGGCGTTGGTCAGCACGTTCACGCCCAGCTGCCGCAGCAGCGCTTCGGTGGCCGCCGACAGCCGCGGCGGCAGCGCCGGCAGCACGCGCGGCGCGGCCTCGACCACGGTGACCTGGATGTCCTTCTCGGCATCGACGCGGTCCAGGCCGTAGGCCACCACCTCGCGCGTGGTGCGGTGCAGCTCGGCCGCCAGCTCCACCCCGGTGGCGCCGGCACCGATGATGGCCAGGTGCAGTTGCGCCGGCTGCAGCGGCGTGCCCTGCGAGTGGGCGCGGATGCAGGCGTTGATCAGGCGGCGGTGGAAGCGCTCGGCGTCGGCCGCCGATTCCAGCCGCAGCGCATGTTCGGCCACGCCCGGGGTGCCGAAGTCGTTGCTCTGGCTGCCGACTGCGATCACCAGCGTGTCGTAGCCCACCGCGCGCGGCGGCGTGACCTCGCGGCCCTCGTCGTCGAGATGCGCGGCCACCAGCACTTCGCGCCGCTCGCGGTCGAGCCCGATCATCTCGCCGATGCGGTAGTTGAAGTGGTGCCAGTGCGATTGCGCCAGGTAGCCTACTTCGTGCTGGCTGATGTCCATGCTGCCGGCGGCGATCTCGTGCAGCTTGGGCTTCCAGACGTGGGTGCGCGTCTTCTCGATCAGCGTCACCTCGGCGCGGCCGCGCCGGCCCAGCGTGTCGCCCAGGCGCGTGGCCAGCTCCAGACCGCCGGCGCCGCCGCCGACGATGACGATGCGATGCCGGCCCGTCGCGGGCCCCTTGCTCGGCGCCATGCCGCCCTCCCCGTGGCGTTGTTGGTGGGCGCGCTCAGCCGGCGTTCGGGAACGCCTCGGAGTCGACTTCGCCCTGGTTCGTTGCGTTGTAGCGCGCACCGCTGACGGTGCGCTCGTTGATCAGCGCGTCCAGCCGGGCCAGCAGGGCCGGCGCCGGTACCAGCCCGGCCGCGCCCAGGTTGTCCTGCAGGTGCGCCCGCTGCGTCGTGCCGGGGATCGCCACCACGTGCTCGCCCCGCGTCAGCACCCAGGCCAGGGCCAGCTGCGCGGGCGTGCAGCCGGCCTCGCGCGCCAGCGCCTCGTAGGGCGGCAGCAGGGCCACGTTGGCGGCGTAGTGCGCCGGCTCGAAGCGCGGCATGGCGCGCCGGATGTCGCGCGCCGGCAGCGCGGCCACGTCGCGCAGCGTGGCCGTCAGGAAGCCGCGCGCCAGCGGGCTGAAGGCCACGAACGCGGCACCGATCTCGCGGCAGGCCTGCAGCACGCCCAGCTCGGGGTTGCGCGACCACAGCGAATACTCGCTTTGGACGGCCGCGATCGGGTGCACCGCCTGGCCACGGCGCAGCGTGGCGGCCGACACCTCCGACAGCCCGAGGGCGCGCACCTTGCCCGCGCGCACGAGGTCGGCCATCGCGCCCACGCTGTCCTCGATGGGCACCTGCTTGTCCCAGCGGTGCAGGTAGTACAGGTCGATGTGGTCGGTCTGCAGCCGGCGCAGGCTGTCCTCGCAGTTGCGGCGGATGGCCTCGGGCCGGCCGTCGATGACGCGCCGCACGCCGTCGTCGAACGTGACCCCGGCCATGCCGCCCTTGCTGGCCAGCACGATGCGGCGCCGGTGCGGCTTGAGCACGCGGCCGACCAGGGTCTCGTTGGCACCGAAGCCGTACAACGCGGCCGTGTCGAACAGCGTCACGCCCAGGTCCAGCGCCTGCAGCAGCAGGGCTTCGGCGTCAGCCGGGTCGGGCGCCACCCCATAGGCGTGGCTGAGGTTCATGCAGCCCAGCCCGATGGGCCCGACCTCGAATTCGGCGATGCGTCGCGTGGGTGTCATCGGCTCGGGGCGCTGCGCTAGCCGTTCAGGGCCGCGGCGCCGGGGATGGCGTCAGGTGTCGACACTATCACGGCGCTCCTGGTCCGGCATCTGGTGACGTCGTTCGACGCCGCCGCCTCGCACGGCCGGACCGACGGCAGCGGGTGGCCGCCGCCGGGCAGCGTGGCGGCGATGTTCGCGACGACCTACTCGCTCGGCGTGGTGGGCGATGCGCGGCTCGACGCGCCGGGCCCGCGACCGGGCTGATCGGGCGCCGTGTCCGGGCGCGGGCCCTCGTCCGCCAGCTCGAGCATCCGGTCCACCATCGCCAGCAGCGACCAGCCGGCCTGTTCGACGCCGGCCACCCAGCGCTGCTGCGCCGGGCTGCTCACCGCGCCCGCCAGCAGCTGGGCGAAGCCGAGCACCGCGTTCAGCGGCGTGCGCAGCTCGTGGCTCATGCGGGCCAGAAACTCGGTCTTGGCCCGGCTGGCGGCTTCGGCGCGGTCGCGCTGCAGGCGCATGGCCTCGGCCTCGTGGCGGTCGCTCAGGTCGGTGAGCGTGCCCACCATGCGCAAGGCGCGGCCCTGGGCGTCGCGCTGCACGACGCGGCCACGCGACAGCACCCAGCGCCAGCGGCCGTCGGCGCTGCGCAGGCGGAACTCGACCTCGTAGCCGTCGGCGCTGCCTTGCAGGTGGGCTGTCTGCGCCGCGACCATGCCCGCCAGGTCGTCGGGGTGGACGCGGTCGCGCCACAGCGCGGTGCTGTCGCTGCGGTTGGACGGCTCGTAGCCCAGCAGCGCCTTCCACTGGGGCGAGAACAAGACCCGCTGGCGCTGCGGGTCCAGGTCCCAGATGCCGAAGCCCGCGCTCTGCAGCGCCAGGCCCCAGCGTTGCTCCAGCGCCTCCAGCTCGCCCACCATGCCGGCGACCGGCCCGGCCTGGCGCCGGCGCCAGGCGATCGCGCGCCGGCGCGTGGCGGCACCGCGGGTCGCCGGGCGGGGCTGCCGAAAGCGGGCGGAGTGCAGCATGGGCGGCTAGGTTCGGGGCATCGGGGCCGTGGCGTCCCCTTGCGGTTATCGGCCGTCGGCTGCGGAACTCAAGCCCGGCTCGTCGGCGGCCGCCACGCCCGCACCCGCCGCGGCCGCGCCCGTGCGATCGGTGGCAAACCACAGCAGCGCCGCGACGGGGAAGGCCGCGCCGGCCGCCGCCACGGCGGCCCAGCCGCCGTGCACGTACAGGCTGCTGGCGATGGCCGAGCCAAAGGCGCCGCCGAAGAAGAACAGCACCATGTACAGCGCATTGAGCCGGTTGCGTACCGCCGCGCCCAGGCTGTAGATGGCGCGCTGGCCCAGCACCATGTTGGCCTGCACCGCCAGGTCGAGCAGGATGCCGGCGGCCAGCAGCAGCACCAGCGAGCCGGCGCCGGCGCCGGCGCCGGCCACCCCCGCCAGCGCGAAGGCCAGCGCGGCCAGCGCCAGCGCCGCACCGGTGGCCACGCGGGTGTGGCCCCGGTCAGCCAGCCGGCCGGCCACGGGGGCGGCCAGCGCGCCGGCCGCGCCGGCCAGCGAGAACCAGGCCAGC
>JAGWLO010000142.1 GCA_028872015.1 Burkholderiales bacterium
CGTGATCCAGTAGGCGTACAGCTTGGCCACCGCGTAGGGGCTGCGCGGGTAGAAAGGCGTGGTCTCCTTCTGCGGCACCTGCTGCACCAGGCCGTAGAGCTCGCTCGTGCTGGCCTGGTAGAAGCGGGTTTTCTTCTGCAGGCCGAGGATGCGGATCGCCTCCAGCAGGCGCAGCGTGCCGATGCCGTCGGCGTCGGCGGTGTACTCGGGCTGCTCGAAGCTGACGGCCACGTGGCTCATCGCGCCCAGGTTGTAGATCTCGTCGGGCTGCACCTGCTGCACGATGCGGATCAGGTTGGTGCTGTCGGTCAGGTCGCCGTAGTGCAGCGTGAAGCGGGCATGCTCGACATGTGGATCCTGGTACAGGTGGTCCACGCGGTCGGTGTTGAACGACGACGAGCGCCGCTTGATGCCGTGCACGGCATAGCCCTTGTGCAGCAACAACTCGGCCAGGTAGGCGCCGTCCTGGCCGGTGACGCCGGTGATGAGTGCGGTCTTGGTCATGGGGCCTGTGCCGGGGGTACTTGGGAAGCCTGGGGGAGGCGCGAAGATAGCACCCGCGAAGCCGCCCACCGCGTCGGCCAGCGCGCTCCAGCGGGACATTTGCCGCTGGGCCGGCGGCCCCCGGGGTCCCGACCGAGGCGACAATGGCGCCATGAAAGTCACTGTCGTCGGCACCGGATACGTCGGCCTGGTCACCGGGGCCTGCCTCTCCGAGATGGGCAACCACGTGGTCTGCCTGGACATCGATGCGCGCAAGATCGCGCTGCTCAACGAAGGGGGCATCCCGATCCACGAGCCGGGGCTCGAGGCCATCGTGCACCGCAACGCCGCCGCCGGCCGCCTGCAGTTCACCACCGACGTGGCCGCCGCGGTGGCGCACGGCACGATCCAGTTCATCGGCGTCGGCACCCCGCCCGACGAGGACGGCTCGGCCGACCTGCAGTACGTGCTGGCCGCGGCCACCAACATCGGCCGCCACATGACCGACTACAAGGTCATCGTCGACAAGAGCACGGTGCCGGTGGGCACCGCCGACCGCGTGCGCGCCGCGGTGCGCGCCGCGCTCGATGCGCGCGGCCTGGCCGACACCGCGTTCGCCGTCGTCAGCAACCCCGAATTCCTGAAGGAAGGCGCGGCGGTCGAGGACTGCATGCGGCCCGACCGCATCGTCGTCGGCGCCGACGACGAGCGCGCCGTGCTGCTGATGCGCGCGCTGTACACGCCCTTCATGCGCAACCACGACCGGCTGCAGGTGATGGACGTGCGCAGCGCCGAATTCACCAAGTACGCGGCCAACGCCATGCTGGCCACCCGCATCAGCTTCATGAACGAGCTGGCGCTGCTGGCCGAGCGGGTCGGCGCCGACATCGAGCAGGTGCGCAAGGGCATCGGCAGCGACCCCCGCATCGGCACCCACTTCCTCTACCCGGGCACCGGCTACGGCGGCAGCTGCTTTCCCAAGGACGTGAAGGCGCTGATCCACACCGGGCGCGAAAGCGGCATGGCGCTGGGCGTGCTGCAGGCCGTGGAAGCGGCCAACGAGCGCCAGAAGCACGTGCTGGTCGACAAGATCGTCGCCCGCTTCGGCCACGACCTCTCGGGCCGTACCTTCGCGCTCTGGGGCCTGGCCTTCAAGCCCAACACCGACGACATGCGCGAGGCGCCCAGCCGGGTCATCGTGGCCGAACTCGTGCGCCGCGGCGCCGCGGTGCGCGCCTACGATCCGGTGGCGATGCCCGAGGCGTCCCGGGTGCTCGAAGGCACGCCGCGGCTGCATTTCGCCAGCAGCCAGGCCGACGCGCTGGCGGGGGCCGACGCCCTGGTGCTGGTGACCGAGTGGAAGGAGTTCCGCAACCCCGACTTCGAGGCCATCAAGGCGGCGCTGAAGTCGCCCCTGATCTTCGACGGGCGCAACATCTACGACCCGGCGCTGATGGCGACGCACGGCATCGAGTACAGCGGTATCGGCCGCCGTCCGGTCCGTGAGGCCTGAGGCGGGGCAGGGCTTTATTTCGCCCCGAGCCCGTTTCAGGCCGGGTTTGCGGTTACAGTCATCGGGTAGATTTGAGCAAGACAAGATTGTTGTTTGACGGTGTCTGGTGGGTCCCGCGCAACGCGGGGGTGTCCATCGGATTCCTTGACCGGTGATTTTCTTGGCCGCATCTGCACTGCGACAGCATGTGCTGCGCAGCAACCGTGAAAGGAATTCGACATGACGACGCAAACCGGTACCGTGAAGTGGTTCGACGATGGCAAGGGCTTCGGCTTCATCACCCCCGACGGTGGTGGCAAGGA
>JAGWLO010000087.1 GCA_028872015.1 Burkholderiales bacterium
CAGGGCGGATGCAGGCGCAGGAATTCATCCGCAAGTGGGCGGCGGGCTCGCCCGCCCATGCGCTGGGCGAACGCGCCGGTGCCCAGGCCCACTTCATCGACCTGTGCCGCGTGCTCGGCGTGCCCGAGCCGGGCGACCCCGAGCGCTACGGCTTCGAGCGCGGCGTCGGCAAGACCGGGAGCGCAGGAATGCGCACCCGACGGATTCGCCGACGTCTGGCTGCCGGTGACGACCTCGCCCGACCGGGCCTTGATCACATTCACCCGCGCCGATGACACCACTCTCGGCCTCCTGCACAGCCACTGCCACGAACTCTGGTCACTGCGCATGTGCACGTGGACGGGCAAGGGCAACGACCCGCGCTACACGCCGACCACCTGCTTCGAGACCTTCCTGTTCCCCGCCGACCTGGCGCCCGAAGTGCGGGGCCACGCCGCGGCCATCGCGCGCGCCGCGGCGCGGCTGGTGGCGCTGCGCGACGCCTGGCTCAATCCGCCGGCGTGGACCGAACGCGTGCCCGAGGTCGTGCCGCTGGGCCTGAGCACCTCGCCCTACCCCGACCGCATCGTCGCGAAGGCCGGCTTCGAGAAAGACCTGGCCCGGCGCACGCTGACGAACCTGTACAACCAGCGCCCGGCCTGGCTGGCGCAGGCCCACGCTGCGCTGGACGCCGCCGTGGCCGCGGCCTACGGCTGGGCCGACTGGGCACCGGTGATGGCCGACGACGAGATCCTGCGGCGATGGCTGGCGTTGAACCTGGCGCGCGGCAGCAAGGGCTGATCGCCCCGCTTGCGTGACCGCTTTACCGCATGAGCAGCAGGCTTGCGAGCGGGAGGCTCACGATCCTTGGGTCATCGCTGGCCGCGCTGTCGCCCAGCGTCACCAGCAGGCCAAAGGGTGCGTTGTAGTGAGACTTCTCGATGAAGGCGCGCAGCCCTCGCGTGTCCGCATGCTCGATACGGCGACGGTACTTCACCTCGACCGGGATGCGCTGTTCGCCGACGGTCAGGACGTAATCGACCTCAGGCTCCGCCCCTCGCTCTGGGAAATACGCCAAATCGAGGTTGACGATCGACTTGAAGAACTGCCCCACCACGCTCTCGGCGATGCGTCCTGCGAGCACCGCCAGATGCGGCGCAGCGTCGAGGCCCGCAGGATCAATGGGCACCGATTCTTGCAACCAGGCCGCCCGCAGGCTGTGGTCGGACAGCACCAGTTTGGCCGGTGACTTGCGCTTTTTCAGCCGCAATTCCAGCGGGTCGATCAGGCGCACCAGCAGCGCGCCATCGAGGAACTTCAGGTACTGCAGCACGCGTTGCCAACCGACGTTGGCGTCCAGAGCTTGCCGGATTTCATCGAGATACAGCGCCTGCTTCGGCGATTGCCCGACATATCGGCAGGCCAGGCGAAAGACTTCTTCCAGCAGGTTCTCGTCGCGCTTGACGCCGCGGCTGCCCATACGAAGGTCGTGTTGGATCGCACGCCGCACGACGGTCTCGACCAACTGGTCGGCGACCCGTTCCCACGGCTCGTCGGCAGCCTTGTGCGCGACCGGGTACCCCCCGCGCCCGGAAAACAGGGTGAAGGCCTGGTCTCGCAGCGCCTGGTGGCGCTCGCCGAACTCGCGCAGGCCGAGCCAAAAGTCCTTGTCCTTCAACGGACCAAGTCCGTTTGGCGGGTGGTAGGCAGGGATCTGTCCGAGGCCGCGCAACTCAATGATTTCGCGCAGCAGCAGAGGCCCCAGTTCGAGCGTGTGAATGCGGCCGGCCAGGCTGTCGCGTCCGGCCTCGATGCGCAGCGCCGAACTTCCGGTGACCATCGCGCGCACGGGTTGCAGGTCGACCAGGTGCTTGAGCTGAGGCGCCCAGTCTCGCAAGTTCTGAACTTCGTCCAGGAACAGATATACCGGCTGCCTGCCGAGGCTGCCCAGCGGGGCGCCGAGGACATGGTCTGCATACCACCAGACGACCTCGAGGATGGGCTGCTCGCGCCGGTGCAAAGGCTTTACGTCGTCGAATTGGACCCGCAAGATATGGCGCGGATCGACCCCTTGGCGCAGCAGCTCGTCGATGACCTGAGCCTGCAAGGTGCTCTTGCCGACCTGGCGCGGGCCCCGCAACACCACCACCGGGGCCAGCTGCGAATTGAGGCCGCGCAACAGCGATTCGTAGGCCCAACGTCTGACTGGTTGCAGGTTGGGCACGCCCAGTCCTTGCCACCAGGGGTTCATCTCCCTGAGCAAGCGTTCTGAAACGGGGTCGTTCAGATCGAAGAGCGTGGCTTGTGGTGATGGCATGGACAAGCTGGCACCTGACGGTGTGACGATTGTGCAGGTTGGCAGTCTGCGTGCCGGGTGTCGGAAGCGACGACGGGCGACTTGCGTCGCCCGTCAGAAGTGCGGCTTCGCCGGGGATTCCGTTGTCTACGGCCGGGCCCATGGGCCCTTAACTTCGCTGCGCGAAGTTAGCCTTCGACGACGTGCCGACAAACCGCGCGCATTGCGCGCGGCGGCCTTACAGGCCGGCTGCGGCCTTCAGGGCCGCAGCTTTGTCGGTTCTCTCCCAGGTGAACTCGGGCTCCTCGCGCCCGAAATGCCCGTACGCCGCCGTCTTCTCGTAGATCGGGCGCAGCAGGTCGAGCATCTGGATGATGCCTTTGGGCCGCAGGTCGAAATGTTCCTGCACCAGGGCGGCGATCCGCTCGTCGCTGATCTTGCCCGTGCCTTCGGTGTAGACCGTCACGTTCATCGGCTTGGCCACGCCGATGGCGTAGGCCACCTGGATCTGGCACTGCCGCGCCAGCCCGGCGGCGACGATGTTCTTGGCCACGTAGCGGGCCGCGTAGGCCGCGCTGCGGTCGACCTTGGAAGGGTCCTTGCCCGAGAAGGCGCCGCCGCCGTGCGGGCAGGCGCCGCCGTAGGTGTCGACGATGATCTTGCGGCCCGTGAGACCGCAGTCGCCCTGCGGGCCGCCGATGACGAAGCGACCCGTGGGGTTGACCAGGTAGCGCGTGTCCTTCAGCCATTCCTTGGGCAGCACGGGCTTGATGATCTCCTCGATCACGGCCTCGTAGAAGGCGGGCTTGAGCTTGGTCGCGGTCTCGCTCTGGTCGGGGCTGTGCTGGGTGCTCAGCACCACGGTGTCGATGCTGTGGGGCTTGCCGTCCACGTAGCGCAGCGTGACCTGGCTCTTGGCGTCGGGGCGCAGGAAGGGCAGGCGGCCGTCCTTGCGCAGCTGGGCCTGGCGCTCGACCAGGCGGTGGGCGTAGTAGATGGCCGCGGGCATCAGCTCGGGCGTCTCGTCGCAGGCGTAGCCGAACATCAGGCCCTGGTCGCCGGCGCCGGTGTTGAGGTGGTCGTCCGAGGCGTGGTCCACGCCCTGGGCGATGTCGTTGCTCTGCTTGTCGTAGGCCACCAGCACCGCGCAGCCCTTGTAGTCGATGCCGTACTCGGTGTTGTCGTAGCCGATGCGCTTGATGGTGTCGCGCGCGACCTGGATGTAGTCGACATGCGCGTTGGTGGTGATCTCGCCCGCCAGCACCACCAGGCCGGTGTTGGTCAGCGTCTCGGCGGCCACGCGGCTGCGCGGGTCCTGCTTGAAGATCGCGTCGAGGATCGCGTCCGAGATCTGGTCGGCCACCTTGTCGGGGTGGCCTTCGCTGACGGATTCGGAGGTGAAGAGGTAGTCGTTCGCCATGGGGGATAGCTCCGGTGGGTTGCACAAAGTGCGTCGCCGGTGACTTCTCGATCCTGCCGCGGCGAACGCTTTAGCGGGTTGGTTGGCACGGCACCCGATCCGCTGGGATCGGCCTGCCGGCCCGGCGCGGCTCGCTATGCTTGAGCCCCGCGGTCGCCCCGCAAGTTGTCCTTTAACTCGGCGACCCGCCGATTATACGAACGATGCCCTTCCTGCTCCGCTGGTTGTCCAGGCGCTCGCTGCGGCATCTGCACGCCCTCGGGGGCGCGATGGGTTGGCTGGCGTATGCGCTCTCGCCCAGCTACCGCCGCCGGCTGCGCGCCAACGCCGCGCTGGCGGGGGTGGGCGCGGCCGAGCGCCGGGCCGCGGTGGCCGACGCCGGCCGGCTGGTGATGGAGCTGCCGCGGCTGTGGTTGCGTCCCCCGTTGCAGCCGATCGCCGACCCGGTGCACTGGGACGGCGACGCCCTGCTGGCCGGGCTGCTGGCCCAGGGCCGCGGGCTGATCCTGCTGACGCCGCACATGGGCAGCTTCGAGGTCTCGGCCCAGGCCTATGCCCAGCGCTTCGGCGCGCAGCAGCCCATCACGGTGCTGTACCGGCCGGCGCGCCAGGCCTGGCTGCGCGCGCTGGAAGCAACGGCCCGCGCCCGGCCACGGCTGGCCACCGCGCCGGCCACCCTGGCCGGCGTGCGCCTGATGATCCGCGCCCTGCGCCGCGGCGAGACCGTGGGCCTGCTGCCCGACCAGGTGCCGCCCGAGGGCATGGGCGTGTGGGCGCCGTTCTTCGGCCGCCCGGCCTACACGATGACGCTGGCAGCGCGCCTGGCGCAGCAGACCGGCGCGGCGGTGGCGGTGCTGTGGACCGAGCGGCTGCCGCGCGGCGCGGGCTACGCGGTGCATGCCATGGCGCTGCCCGAGCCGCTGCCCCCGGGCGCCGACGAGGCGGCCGCGGCGCTGGCCGTGAACCGCAGCATGGAGGCCGTGATCCGGATGAAGCCGGCGCAGTACCTCTGGGGCTACCACCGCTACAAGACGCCGCGCCAGCAGGCGGCCTTCGACTGACGCTGGCGATAATCGGCGCCATGCGGCTGCCGTTCACCAAGATGCAGGGCGCGGGCAACGACTTCGTCGTGCTCGACGCCACGCGCCAGCCCATCGAGCTGAGCCCGGATCAGGTGCGGCGCCTGGCCGACCGCCGCTTCGGCGTCGGCGCCGACCAGGTGCTGCAGATCGAGCCCGGCCGCACCCCGGGCATCGACTTCCGCTACCGCATCTACAACAGCAGCGGCGACGAGGTCGAGCATTGCGGCAACGGCGCGCGCTGCTTCGTGCGCTACGTGCACGACCATGGCCTGACGGCCAAGACCGCGGTGCGGGTGGAGACCGTCAACAACGTGCTCGAGCTGCACCTGCGCGCCGACGGCCGCGTCACGGTGGACATGAACCGGCCCGTCTTCGAGCCCGCGCGCATCCCGTTCGATCCTGCCGGCCTGACGCCGCGGCGCGAAGGCGGCTTCGAGCTTTGGCCGCTGGAAGGGGTCGAGATCGCCGTGCTGTCGATGGGCAACCCGCATGCGGTGCAGCGCGTGGCCGATGTCGACGCCGCGCCGGTGGCGCTGCTCGGCCCGCGCATCGAGACCCATGAGCGCTTTCCGCGGCAGGTCAACGCCGGCTTCATGCAGGTGGTGTCGCGGCGCGAGATCCGCCTGCGCGTGCACGAGCGCGGCGCGGGCGAGACCCTGGCCTGCGGCACCGGCGCCTGCGCCGCCGTGGTGGCCGGCATCCGGCTGGGCTGGCTCGACCGCGCGGTGGACGTCCACACCCGCGGCGGCGTGCTGGCCATCGAATGGCCGCACGACGACGCCCACGTGCTGATGACCGGCCCGGCCGTCACCGTCTTCGAAGGAGAGATCGAGCTGTGAGCACCCAAGCAGAAGCGCCCCAGGGCGTGCAAGGCATCACCGAGGCCGACATCGCGCAGTACCTGGCCAACAACCCGGCCTTCTTCGAGCGCCACGCCGAGCTGCTCTCGACGGTGCAGCTGACCAGCCCGCACGGCCAGCGCGCCGTGTCGCTGCAGGAGCGGCAGATGGAGATGCTGCGCGAGCGCATCCGCGGGCTCGAGATGCGCATCGTCGAGATGATCCGCCACGGCCAGGAAAACCTGGCCATCGCCGACCGCCTGCACCGCTACACGCGCACCATCCTGCTGACCGCCGACGCGGCCGAGCTGCCGGCGCGCATGGTGGATTCGCTCAAGCACGAGTTCATGATCCCGCAGGCCACGATCCGCCTGTGGGGCGCCGACAGCGTGCACGCCGGCGCCGCCTTCACGCAGCCGGCCAGCGCCGACGTGAAGAGCTTCGCCAGCAGCCTGATGCAGCCCTATTGCGGCGTGAACGCGGGCTTCGAGGCCGCGTCGTGGCTGCCCGAGCCGGCCGGCGTGATGTCGCTGGCCATGATCCCGCTGCGCCTGGGCGACACCACCTTCGGCCTGCTGGTGCTGGGCTCGCCCGACCCCACCCGCTACGCCGCCGAGATGGGCACCGAGTTCCTGATGCGCATCGGCGAGGTGGCCGCCGCGGCGCTGTCGCCCCTGTTGCTGCCGGCGCCCTAGCGCGCATCCCGCCCCGTGCTCGACGCCGAGCTGCAGCGCTTTCTCGACCACCTGGCGGTCGAGCGCCGGCTGGCGGCGCGCACAGTGGCCATGTACCGCGAGGCGCTGCTGCGCCTGCAGGCTTCGGCTGCGGCCGGCGGCGTGGCGCTCAAGCAGGCCGCGCCGCACCACATCCGCGCCTGGGTGGCGCAGTTGCGCATGCGCGGGCTGGCCAGCCGCAGCATCGCCATCGCGCTGGCGGCCTGGCGCGGCCTGTACCGCTGGTGGGGCCGCCAGGGCGACGTGGCGGCCAATCCGGTGGAAGGCATCCGCGCGCCCAAGGCCGCCAGGCCGCTGCCCAAGGCGCTGTCGGTGGAGCAGGCGGTGGCGCTGGCGCAGCACGCCACGCAGCACAGCCCGCCGGCGCTGGCTGCGCGCGACCACGCCATCACCGAGCTGCTGTACGGCAGCGGCCTGCGCGTGGGCGAGCTCACCGGCCTGGACCTGCACGCCAGCGCCGCGGCCGACGCCGCCGGCCGCGGCTGGATCGACGTCGCCGACGCCACCGCGCATGTGCTGGGCAAGGGCAGCAAGCGGCGCAGCGTGCCGGTGGGCCGCGCGGCCTTGCAGGCCCTGCAGGGCTGGCTGCAGCAGCGCCCCACGCTGGCCCGGCCCGGCGAGCCGGCGCTGTTCGTCAGCCGGCTGGGCACGCGCCTGACCGCGAACCAGCTGCGCAACCGGCTGCAGGCGCAGGCCCGCCAGGCCGGCCTGCCCACGCGCGTGCACCCGCACATGCTGCGCCACAGCTACGCCAGCCACCTGCTGCAGAGCAGCGGCGATCTGCGCGCGGTGCAAGAGCTGCTGGGGCACGCGAGCATCAGCACGACGCAGGTGTACACGAAGCTCGACTTCCAGCATCTGGCCAAGGCGTACGACGCCGCGCACCCCAGGGCGAAGCGGAAGTCCTGACGCCCGCGCATGCCGTGCGCGCATCCGCAGCGGCTCGCCGCGGCGGGCCGGTCGCGGCCGACACGGTGGGAGGTTCAGGCCGCAAGCTTGAACCGGGCCACGCGTTGCCAGCTTGGCGTTGATGGCGGCCAGGTCAGCGCCGCGCGCCTTGCCGGACATGACTGGCCGAAGTTGCTGCTGCGCTTCGGAGGCGCCGCACACCCGGCGCCCCAACGCCGTGGGGTGCGAAGCAGGTTCGTTCGTCCCGGCTCCGGTGGACTGCGCCCGACGGGCCTTGTCGGCCCGGTGCGCGAAGTTCAGTGGAAGACGCCCACGGCATCCGCCAGGTGGTTCATCTGCTGCTTCAGGCTCTCCGATGCCGCGGTGCTCTGCTCCACGAGGGCGGCATTCTGCTGCGTGACCTGATCGAGATGACCGACGGCCGCGGACACCTGGGAGATGCCGTCGCTCTGTTCCCGGGTGGCGGTGGCGATCTCCGAGATCATGCTGGAGATGTGGTTCACCTGCGAGACGATGTCGTCCATGGTCTTGCCGGCCGCGTCGACCAGCTTGACGCCTGATTCGACGTTCTCGACCGAGGTGTCGATCAGGGCCTTGATCTCCTTGGCGGCATCGGCGCTGCGGTGCGCCAGGGAGCGGACCTCCGAGGCGACGACGGCGAATCCGCGACCCTGCTCGCCCGCGCGGGCCGCCTCGACGGCGGCATTCAGGGCCAGGATGTTGGTCTGGAACGCGATCGAGTCGATGACGCCGATGATGTCGGCGATCTTCTTCGAGCTGTGCGTGATGTCGTTCATCGTCGTCATGACGTCGGCGACGGCCTTGCCGCCCCTCGCGGCGACCGAACTGGCGGTGCCCGAAAGCTGCGTCGCCTGTTGGGCCGTGCTCGCGTTGTTCTTGACGCTCGCCGTCATCTGCTCCATCGAAGACGCCGTCTCTTCGACACTGGCTGCGGCCTGCTCGGTGCGTGCGCTCAGGTCGTTGTTGCCCTGGGCGATCTCGGCCGTCGCGTTCTTCGCGCTCAGCACCTGGCCGCTCACGTCGTCGATGATCCATCGGAACATCAGGCCCAACTGGCCGATGGTGCGCATCGTCATGCCGATTTCGTCGATGCGGTTCATGTGGAGCGCGCTCTTGACGTCGCCGCTGGCGATGCGTAGCGCCTGATCGCGCATCACTTCGAGGGGCTTCGAGATCTGGACCCGCAGCCACAGGGATGTCAGCACCATGATGGCACCCAGGCACCCGGCATACGCCAGCAGCGGAAGACCGTGGAAGCCGAGGAGGCTGGCACCCGCGACGGCGGCAACCGTCGCTGCGGTCAGGGCGCAGCGGATGCGCCACTGGGCCGACATCGACTGCAGGACGGATGTCCAGCCCATCCAGCCGGCCCGGGCGATCAATCCCTTGTTCAAGCGCAGGTGGGCGGCCCGGCCATCGCGGAACGATGCGTACAGGGCCTCCGCCGCGTCGATCTCCTCGCGGTCGGGCTTCGTGCGGACCGACATGTAGCCGGTGATCCGGCCGTCACGCATGACGGGTGTGGCATTGGCGCGCACCCAGTAGTGGTCGCCGTCCTTGCGGCGGTTCTTCACCAGCGCGGTCCAGGGCTCGCCGGCCTGGAGCGTGGCCCACATGTCCGCAAAGGCCTGCGGGGGCATGTCGGGATGGCGAATGAGGTTGTGCGGTCTGCCCACGATCTCCTCGCGGGCGAATCCGCTGACGGCGACGAACGCGTCGTTCGCATACGTGATGCGACCCTGCGGGTCGGTGGTCGACATGAGCGTCGCTTCCGCCGGAAAGTCGTGCTCGTGCTGGGTGACGGGTAGGTTCTTGCGCACAGGGCTTCCTCGATGGCTGAGCCGGACGCGAGCCTTCGCGGCCGATCAGCCTGTGGTCACACCTGGTTTCGGCGCGGCACCGTCGATCTTGAGGTCGGCGACCGCCAGGCCGGCTGCCGCGTCCCAATCCGGCACACGGGACAATCCAGCGATGAAGTCCATCCGCCTGCGCGACGGCAAGGACCGCTCCCTGCGGCGCCGCCACCCCTGGGTCTTCGAGGGCAGCATCGCCAAGGGCAAGGCAGACCCCGGCGAGACCGTGCGCATCGAAGACGGCGAAGGCCGCTTCCTGGCCTGGGGCGCCTACAGCCCGAGCTCGATGATCCGCGTGCGGGCCTGGAGCTTCGACGAGGCCGAGCGCATCGACGCCGCGTTCTTCGGGCGCCGCATCCGCACCGCGCTGGCGCTGCGCGCGCGGCTGCCCATCGCCAGCAGCGGCGTGCGCCTGGTGCACGGCGAGGCCGATGGCCTGCCGGGGCTGATCGTCGACCGCTATGGCGACACGCTGTGCGCGCAGTTCGGCACGGCCGGCACCGAGCGCCACAAGCCGGTGATCGCCGAGCTGCTGCTGCAGGCCACGGGCCTGTCGCGGCTGTACGAGCGATCGGATGCCGGCGTGCGCCGGCTCGAGGGCCTGCCGGCCCAGACGGGCTGGCTGCGCGGTGACGGGCCGACCGAGCTGGCCATCACCGAACACGACTGGCAGCTGACCCTGGACGTGGCCGCCGGCCACAAGACCGGGTTCTATCTCGACCAGCGCGACAACCGGGCCCTGTTCGCGCGCTGGGTGCGGCGGCTGGGCTGCCGGGAGGTGCTGAACTGCTATTGCTACACCGGCGGCTTCACGGTGGCGGCGCTGGCCGGCGGCGCGGCGCAGGTGCTGAGCGTCGATTCGTCGGCGCCGGCGCTGCAGCGCGTGCAGGCGCAGGTGGCGCAAAACGGCTTCGACGCCGCACGCAGTGCCGTGCTGGAGGCCGACGCCAACCAGTGCCTGCGCGACCATCTGCAGGCCGGACGCCGCTTCGACGCCATCGTGCTCGACCCGCCCAAGTTCGCGCCCACGGTGGCCCATGCCGAGCGCGCGGCGCGCGCCTACAAGGACATCAACCGCCTGGCGCTGCTGCTGCTGGCGCCGGGCGGGCTGCTGTTCACGTTTTCGTGCTCGGGCGGCATCGGGCCCGAGCTGTTCCACAAGATCGTGGCCGGCGCGGCGCACGACGCCGGGGTCGACGGCGCGATCGTCGAGCGCCTGGCCGCGGCGCCCGACCATCCGCAGACGCTGAACTTTCCCGAGGGCGAATACCTCAAGGGCTTGGCGGTGCTGAAGGCGGCCTGAGCGCGGCCAGGGCCGCCAGATCGAGACGCGGGTCGAACTTGGCGCGCTTGACGCTGAAGTAGGCCTTCACATTGCGCACGTTGGCGTCCTGTGTGAACAGGCGCTGCACCAGCGCATGGTAGGCCGGCATCCCGGGCACGTGCAGCACGAGCACGAAATCGGGCCCGGGCGAGACGCGCCAGCACTGCTGCACCGAGCCCTCGGCCACCGCCCGCTGCTCGAAAGCGTCCAAGTGCTCGGCACCCTGGCGGTCGAGCGTGATCTCCACCAGCGCCGTCAGCCCCGCGCCCAGCGCGTGCGGCTGCAGCAGCGCCACGCGGCGCTCGATGATGCCGCCGTCCAGCAGCCGGCGCACCCGGCGCAGGGCGGTGGCCGGCGAGGTGGCCGCGCGCGCGGCGAGCGCCTGGTTGGTGAGCGAGGCGTCGGCCTGCAGCAACTCGAGCAGGCGCAGGTCGGTGGCATCCAGTTCCATGGTTAGAAAGAATACGCCGAAACAGGCGAATAAAACGACAACAAGTTTCGACTGTCATGGACGATGTCGGATTTGCATCGATTCGCTGTGCAATTTGACCATTCATTCCAACCTGACCGCCCTAGCATCGCCCCACCACTTTGCAAGGACCGACTCACCATGTGCGGCATCGTCGGCGCGGTCAGCACGCGCAACATCGTCCCCATCCTGCTCGAAGGCCTGAAGCGGCTCGAGTACCGCGGCTACGACTCGTGCGGCGTGGCCGTGCACCAGGGCGGCGAGGTGCGGCGCGCCCGCAGCACCGCGCGTGTGGCCGAGCTCGAGGCCAGTACCGGCGCCGAAGGCGTGAGCGCCGGCACCGGCATCGCCCACACGCGCTGGGCCACGCACGGCGCGCCGGCGGTGCACAACGCGCACCCGCATGTCTCGGCCGGGCCTGGCGCCGTGCCGGCGCAGGCGGCGCGGATCGCGCTGGTGCACAACGGCATCATCGAGAACCACGACGAACTGCGCGCCGAGCTGCAGGGCCGGGGCTATGTCTTCGCCAGCCAGACCGACACCGAGGTCATCGCGCACCTGGTGCACAGCCTGTACGACGGCGACCTGCTCGACGCCGTGCAGCGCGCGCTGCCGCGCCTGCGCGGCGCCTACGCCATCGCGGTGTTCTGCCGCGACGAGCCGCACCGCGTGGTCGGCGCCCGCCAGGGCTCGCCGCTGGTGCTGGGGCTGGGGGCTGCGGGCGCCGGCACAGCCGAGAACTTCCTGGCCTCTGACGCCATGGCGCTGGCCGGCGTCACCGACCAGATCGTCTACCTGGAGGAGGGCGACGTGGTCGACCTGCAACTGGGCCGCTGCTGGATCAACGCGGCCGACGGTGCCGGCCGCTACCGCGGCGTCGAGCGGCCCGTGCGCACCGTGCGCGCGCACAGCGGCGCGGCCGAGCTGGGGCCGTACCGGCACTACATGCAGAAGGAGATCTTCGAGCAGCCGCGCGCGCTGGCCGACACGCTGGAAGGCGTGGAAGGCATCAGCCCCGAGCTGTTCGGCGATGGCGCCTACAAGGTCTTCAAGGCCGTCGACCGGGTGCTGATCCTGGCCTGCGGCACGAGCTATTACGCAGGTTCGGTGGCCCGCTACTGGCTGGAGGCGATCGCCGGCGTCCCCACCACGGTGGAGATCGCCAGCGAGTACCGCTACCGCGACAGCGTGCCCGACCCGCGCACGCTGGTCGTCACCATCACTCAAAGCGGCGAGACCGCCGACACCCTGGCCGCGCTGAAGCACGCGCGCAGCCTGGGCATGGCGCACACGCTGACCATCTGCAACGTGGCCACCAGTGCCATGGTGCGCGAATGCGCGCTGGCCTACATCACGCGCGCCGGCGTGGAGATCGGCGTGGCCAGCACCAAGGCCTTCACCACGCAGCTGGCCGGCCTGTACCTGCTGACCCTGGCGCTGGCCCAGGTGCGCGGGCGCCTGAGCGACGCGCAGGAGGCCGCCGAGCTGAAGGCCCTGCGCCACCTGCCCGTGGCGCTGCAGGCGGTGCTGGCGCTGGAGCCGCAGGTGATCGCCTGGAGCGAGGATTTCGCGCGCAAGGAAAACGCGCTCTTCCTGGGCCGTGGCCTGCACTACCCGATCGCCCTGGAAGGCGCGCTCAAGCTGAAGGAGATCAGCTACATCCACGCCGAGGCCTACCCGGCCGGCGAGCTCAAGCACGGCCCGCTGGCCCTGGTCACCGACCAGATGCCGGTGGTGACCGTGGCGCCCAACGACGCGCTGCTGGAAAAGCTCAAGAGCAACCTGCAGGAGGTGCGCGCCCGTGGCGGCCAGCTCTATGTCTTCGCCGATGGCGACACGCGCATCGCAAGCGTCGCCGGCACGCACGTCATCCGCATGCCCGAGCACTACGGCGCGCTGTCCCCGATCCTGCA
>JAGWLO010000016.1 GCA_028872015.1 Burkholderiales bacterium
CAGCGCGGCCTGCGCCATCGGTGCGGCAGGGGCAGGCGCCGGCGCGGCGCGCGGCGCCGGGCTGGGCGCCGTGGCGCTGATCTGCGGTGCCGTGGACGGCGCCGCCGCCTGCGTGCCGGGGGCTGCCGACCGCGCCAGCGGCGGGTCGAACAGCATCGTGTACTCGCGCACCAGCCGGCCGCTGGACCAGTTGGCCTCGACGATCACGTCGAGGAAGGGCTCGAGCACCGCGTTGTCGCTGGTGACCACCAGCATGTTGCGGCCGTCGGGCCGCTTGACGAGGCGGACATGGGTGCCGGCGAGCACGGCGTGGTAGTCCATGCCGGCCGCCCGGTAGGCGTCGGGCGAGGCCACGCCCACCTTGAGCGAGGAGGCTTCGTCGGGCGTCAGGCTGGTGACGTCGATCTCGGCCTTGAGCGTCTCGCCCAGCGAGGACTGCACCGTCACCCGACCGAGCCCCAGCGCGTACGCCTGGGAGCCGAGCAGCCCCATCACCGCCAGCGCCACGCCGTGGACGGCGAAGCGGAATGCTTTGGTCGAGCGCTTGTTCAAGGCAGATCCCCCATTCGATCGAGCGCAGCCCTGCCAGGCCCCGCCGCCCTCTCTTCGAGTCCAGCGGCGCCGGCTCGGCCCGAATAGCCACCGGCGCCCGAAAATGCAGCAGTATCAAGCATATAGGAGCGCAAGCTCACGCAGAAGCTGATGAATGGCCGGGAAATGGATTGTTTCTGCGGCGTTGGGCGCCTGTTGCAGGTCGACAACGCAGGGCCGCGGCGGTGCCGGGGGGCCGGGGCCGCGGGCCCATCACTGCGCCAGCAGGATGCGCAGCATGCGCCGCAGCGGCTCGGCCGCGCCCCAGAGCAGCTGGTCACCGATCGTGAACGCGCCCAGGTACTGCGGCCCCAGCGCCAGCTTGCGCAGCCGGCCGACCGCGATGTCCATCGTGCCCGTCACGGCCACCGGCGTGAGGCCGTGCACGGTGGCTGCGCGGGTGTTCGGCACCAGGCGCACCCATTCGTTGTCGGCACGGATCATGGCTTCGATATCGGCCAGCGGCAGGTCCTGCTTGAGCTTGATCGTCAGCGCCTGGCTGTGGCAGCGCATCGCGCCCACGCGCACGCAGATCGAGTCGATGGGCACCGGCGGCGCGCCGAATCCCGGGCCGCGGCCCAGGATCTTGTTGGTCTCGGCGCCGCCCTTCCACTCTTCCAGGCTGGTGCCGTCGCCGCGGTCGCTGTCGATCCACGGGATCAGGCTGCCGGCCAGCGGCACCATGAAGTTCTGCGTGGCCTCGGCGTTGAGGCCGCGCTGGGTGGCGGCGACCTGGCGGTCGATCTCGAGGATGGCGCTGGCGGGGTCGTGCAGCAGAGGAGCGACCGCGGCATGGAGCGTGCCGAACTGCGTCAGCAGCTCGCGCATGTGCTGCGCGCCGCCGCCGCTGGCGGCCTGGTAGGTGGTGGCCGTCATCCACTCCACGAGGTCGGCCTTGAACAGCGCGCCCAGGCCCATCAGCATGCAGCTGACGGTGCAGTTGCCGCCGATGTAGTCCTTCACGCCCCGGGCCAGCGCGGCGTCGATCACGGCCCGGTTCACCGGGTCGAGCACGATCACCGCATCGTCGTTCATGCGCAGCGTCTTGGCCGCGTCGATCCAGGTGCCCTTCCAGCCCGCGGCGCGCAGTTGCGGGTGGACGGCCTTGGTGTAGTCGCCGCCCTGGCAGGTGAGGACGATGTCGCAGCGTTTCAGGGCCGCGATGTCGCTGGCGTCGTGCAGCTGGGTCTCGTTCTTCGCCAGCGGGGCGATGGCCGGCGGCAGCGGGCCGCCGGCGTTCGAGGTCGAGAAAAACATCGGCTCGATGAGCGCGAAGTCGCCCTCGGCGCGCATGCGCTCGATCAGCACCGAGCCGACCATGCCGCGCCAGCCGACCAATCCTACGAGTGCCATATCCGTGTCGCCTTTGCCGTGAATCCGGACCCCTGCCTGCCTCCGGCTCGTATCGCCGGGGTCCATCGGGGCGAGACGATCCGGGAGCGCTAGCTCGGAGTCATCGCTTTGCCCGTGAGGGCCGCCACGACGGCGTCGCCCATCGCGCGCGTGCCGATCCTGGTCGTGCCTTCGCTCCAGATGTCGGCCGTGCGCAGGCCGGCCGCGAGCACGGCCTGCACCGCCGCCTCGATGCGGTCGGCGGCGGCGGCTTGGTCGAGGGAGTAGCGCAGCATCATGGCCAGGGACAAGATTGTAGCCAGCGGGTTTGCAAGATCCTTACCCGCAATGTCGGGCGCGCTGCCGTGGCTGGGCTCGTACAGGCCCTTGTTTTGCCGGTCCAGCGAGGCGCTGGGCAGCATGCCGATCGAGCCGGTGAGCATCGCGGCCTCGTCGGACAGGATGTCGCCGAACATGTTGCCGGTGACCACCACGTCGAAGGCCTTGGGCGCCTTGACCAGCTGCATGGCGGCGTTGTCGACGTACATGTGCTGCAGTTCCACGTCGGGGTACTGCGCGTGGACTTCGGTGACGACGTCCTTCCAGAACTGGAAGGTCTCGAGCACGTTGGCCTTGTCGACGCTGGTCACCTTGCGATGGCGCCGGCGCGCGGCCTGGAACGCGACATGGGCGATCCGCTCGATCTCGGGCCGGCTGTAGCGCATCGTGTCGAAGGCTTCCTCGGCGCCAGGGAAGTGCCCGTCGACCGCCGTGCGCCGCCCGCGCGGCTGGCCGAAGTAGATGTCGCCGGTGAGCTCGCGGATGATCAGCAGGTCCAGCCCCGCCACCAGCTCGGGCTTCAGGCTGCTGGCGTGCGTCAGCTGCGGGTAGCACAGGGCCGGGCGCAGGTTGGCGAACAGGCCGAGCTGCTTGCGCAGGCCCAGGATGGCCTGCTCGGGGCGCAGTGCGCGCTCGAGCTTGTCGTACTTCCAGTCGCCCACGGCGCCGAACAGGATCGCGTCGGCGGCTTGCGCCAGCTTCAGCGTGCCCTCGGGCAGCGGATGGCCGTGGGCCTCGTAGGCCGCGCCGCCCACCAGCGCGGTCTCGGTCTCGAACCTCAGGTCCAGCACCTCGAGCACGCGCAGGGCCTGCGCGACGATCTCGGTGCCGATGCCGTCGCCCGGCAGGATCGCAATCTTCATGGCGGTCCTCAACCGAGCTGGGTGTGCGCGAGCCAGGGCATCCTGGCCAGGCGCTCGGCCTCGAAGGCGCGGATCTTGTCGGCATGGCGCAGCGTCAGGCCGATGTCGTCCAGCCCGCCCAGGAGGCACTCCTTGCGGAAGGGCTCGACCTCGAAAGGAAGGGCGCTGCCGTCGGGCTTGACGACGAGCTGGCGCGGCAGGTCGATCGTGAGCCGGAATCCGGGAAAGGCCAGCACCGCATCGAACAGCGCGCTCACCTGCGGCTCGGGCAGCACGATCGGCAGCAGGCCGTTCTTGTAGCAGTTGTTGAAGAAGATGTCGGCGAAGCTGGGCGCGATGAGGGCCCGGAAGCCGTACTGCTGCAGCGCCCAGGGCGCGTGCTCGCGGCTGGAGCCGCAGCCGAAGTTGCGCCGCGCCAGCAGGATGGAAGCACCCCGGTAGCGCGGCTGGTTCAGCACGAAGTCGGGGTTGGGCCGGCGCGAGGCCGGGTCCTGGCCCGGCTCGCCCGGGTCGAGGTAGCGCCAGGCGTCGAACAGGTTGGGCCCGAAGCCGCTGCGCGCGATCGACTTCAGGAACTGCTTGGGGATGATGGCGTCGGTGTCGACGTTGTCGCGGTCCATCGGCGCGACCAGTCCCTGGTGGACGGTGAAGGCTTCCATAGGGTGCGGGCTCCTCAGGCGATGCGGCGGACGTCGACGAAATGGCCGGCCAGCGCTGCCGCTGCCGCCATCGCCGGGCTGACCAGGTGGGTGCGGCCGCCGGCGCCCTGGCGGCCCTCGAAGTTGCGGTTGCTGGTGCTGGCGCAGCGCTCGCCGGGCTCGAGCCGGTCGGCGTTCATCGCCAGGCACATGCTGCAGCCGGGCTCGCGCCATTCGAAGCCGGCGGCCCGGAAGACCTCGTGCAGGCCTTCGGCCTCGGCCTGCGCCTTGACCAGGCCCGAGCCGGGCACGACCAGCGCCAGCCGCACGTTGGCGGCCACGCGGCCGCCCACGCGCCGCACCACCGCCGCGGCCTCGCGCAGGTCCTCGATGCGGCTGTTGGTGCACGAGCCGATGAAGACCTTGTCGATGCGGATGTCGGTGATGGCCTGGTTCGGCGGCAGGCCCATGTAGGCCAGCGCGCGCTCGACGGCACCGCGCGTGGCCGCGTCCTTCTCCCGGTCCGGGTCGGGCACGCGGCCGTCCACCGGCAGCACCATCTCCGGGCTCGTGCCCCAGGTCACCTGGGGCTGGATCTGCGCCGCGTCGAACTCGACCACGGCGTCCCAGGCCGCGTCGGGGTCGGACTGCAGCGTGCGCCAGTGCGCCACGGCCCGGTCCCATTCCACGCCCCGGGGGGCGAAGGGCCGGCCCTGGACGTAGGCGAGGGTCTTCTCGTCCACCGCCACCAGGCCGGCGCGGGCACCGGCCTCGATGGCCATGTTGCACACCGTCATCCGCCCTTCCATGCTGAGCGCGCGGATCGCCGAGCCGCCGAACTCGATCGTGCAGCCGGTGCCGCCGGCGGTGCCGATCCGGCCGATGACGGCCAGCACGATGTCCTTGGCGGTGACGCCCGGGCCGGCGCGGCCTTCCACCCGCACCAGCAGGTTCTTCGCCTTCTTGGCCAGCAGCGTCTGCGTGGCCAGCACATGCTCGACCTCGCTCGTGCCGATGCCGTGCGCCAGCGCGCCGAAGGCGCCGTGGGTGCTGGTGTGGCTGTCGCCGCAGACCACCGTCATGCCCGGCAGCGTGGCGCCGTTCTCGGGCCCGATCACGTGCACGATGCCCTGGCGCTTGTCGAGGAACGGAAAGTACGCCGCCGCGCCGCTGGCCCGGATGTTGGCGTCCAGGGTCGTGACCTGCAGCCGGCTGATCGGGTCGGTGATGCCGTCCAGGCCGCGCGACCAGCCGGTGGTGGGCGTGTTGTGGTCGGCGGTGGCGACGATCGAGCTCGTGCGCCAGACCTTGCGCCCGGCCAGGCGCAGGCCCTCGAAGGCCTGCGGGCTGGTCACCTCGTGCACCAGGTGGCGGTCGATGTAGAGCACGGCGGTGCCGTCGGGCTCGGTGTGCACGACATGCTCGTCCCAGAGCTTGTCGTAGAGGGTGCGTCCGGTCATGGCAGGGTCTCCTGGGAAGCGGTGAGGGCCGCGATGACGTCGGCCGGCGCCTGCACCAGCTCGATCAGCACGCCTTCGCCGCAGAGCGGGAACTCGTCGTTGCCCTTGGGGTGGATGAAGCAGATGTCGTGGCCCGCCGCGCCGCGGCGGATGCCGCCGGGCGCGAAGCGCAGGCCCCGCGCCGTCAGCCACTCGACCGCCGCGGGCAGGTGGTCGACCCACAGGCCGACATGGTTCAGCGGCGTGGCCTGCACGGCCGGCTTGCGGGCCGGGTCGAGCGGCTGCATCAGGTCGACCTCGACCGCGTGCGCGCCCTGGCCCAGGGCGCAGATGTCCTCGTCGACGTTCTCGCGCTCGCTGACGAAGCTGCCTTTGGGGCTCAGGCCCAGCAGATCGACCCACAGCGCGCGCAGCCGCTGCTTGTCGGCCCCGCCGATGGCGATCTGCTGCAGGCCGAGGATCCTGAAGGGCTTGCTCATTCGAAGCTCAGGATGGGTTGGTCCACGGCCAGGCTCTCGCCCTGCCTGGCCAGCAGCTCGGCCACGGTGCCGTCGTGCGCGGCGGTGAGGATGTTCTCCATCTTCATCGCCTCGATCACCGCCAGCCGCTCGCCCGCCAGCACCTTCTGCCCCGGCTGCACGGCCAGCTGCACCAGCAGCCCGGGCATCGGCGAGAGCAGGAAGCGGCTCAAGTCGGGCGGCGCCTTGTGCGGCATCAGCCGCAGCAGCTCGGCCGCGCGCGGCAGCAGCACCAGGGTCTCGATCTGGCTGCCGTTGTGCGCGACCCGAATGGCCAGCGGGTTCTTGGCGCCGGCACGCTCGATCTGGGCCGTGAACGGACGGCCGTTGCAGGTGCCCGCCATCAGGATCTCGCCCAGCCGGCTGGCGCTCTGGATCGCGTAGTGCCGGCCTTCGATCGCGATGTCGGCCCGGCCCGCCGCCGGGTCAAAGGCGTCGATGTGCACCGCGTGCTGGCGTTGCGCGCCGCCGGCGCCCAGCACGACCACCACCAGGTCGGGCAGGTTCTTGACGCCGTGGCCGGCGAGCTGGCCGCTGATGCCGGCGGCACGCTCGCGCGCCTTGCGCCGCACGAAGGCCGCCAGGGCCACCAGGAACAGCGGGTCGTCGTGCGGCACGTCGGCGGCGACGAAGCCGCGGCCGTAGTGCTCGGCGATGAAGCCGGTGTCGAAGTCGCCGGCCATGAACTTCGGATGCGCCAGCAAGGCGGCCTGGAAGGGGATGTTGCTGCTGACGCCGCGGATGACGAAGGCGTTCAGCGCCTCGCGCATCCGGGCGATGGCGTCTGCTCGGTCGCGGCCGTGCACGATCAGCTTGGCGATCATCGAGTCGTAGAACATCGGGATCTCGCCGCCTTCGGCCACGCCGGTGTCCACCCGCACGCCACCCGGGGCGTCTTCGGGCATCGGCGCGGCGGCCTCCATCGTCTGCGCCGGCGGCCGGTAGGTCACGAGCCGGCCGGTCGAGGGCAGGAAGCCGCGGAACGGGTCCTCGGCGTTGATCCGGCATTCCATCGCCCAGCCCCGGCGCGGGATCTCGGCCTGCGTGTAGGGCAGCGCCTGGCCGGCGGCGATGCGGATCATCCACTCCACCAGGTCGAGCCCGGTGATGCACTCGGTGACCGGGTGCTCCACCTGCAGCCGCGTGTTCATCTCCAGGAAATAGAAGCTCTGGTCGCGGCCGACCACGAACTCCACCGTGCCCGCGCTCTGGTAGTTCACGGCCCGGGCCAGCGCCACCGCCTGCGCGCCCATCGCCTGGCGCGTGGCCTCGCTGATGAAGGGCGAGGGGGCCTCCTCGATGACCTTCTGGTGCCGGCGCTGGATGCTGCACTCGCGCTCGTGCAGGTAGACCACGTGGCCGTGGGCGTCGCCCAGCACCTGGATCTCGATGTGGCGCGGGCTCTCGACGAACTTCTCGATGAACACGCGGTCGTCGCCGAAGCTGTTGCGGGCCTCGTTGCGGCAGCTGCTGTAGCCCTCGAAGGCCTGCGCGTCGTCGTGCGCCACGCGCAGGCCCTTGCCGCCGCCGCCGGCGCTGGCCTTGATCATCACCGGGTAGCCGATCTCGCGCGCGATCTGCACCGCCGCCTCGGGCGACCCGATGGCCTCGTTCCAGCCCGGGATCGTGCTGACCCGGGCCGCCGCCGCGAGCTTCTTCGAGGCGATCTTGTCGCCCATCGCGGCGATGCTGGCGTGCTTGGGGCCGATGAAGACCAGGCCCGCTGCCTCGACCCGGCGCGCGAAGTCTTCGTTCTCGCTGAGGAAGCCGTAGCCGGGGTGGATGGCCTGGGCCCCCGTGGCCTGGGCGGCGGCGATGATCTTGTCGGCCGCGAGGTAGCTCTCGCGCGAGGGCGCGGGCCCGAGCAGCAACGCCTCGTCGGCGAGCTCGACGTGGCGCGCGTCGCGGTCGGCCTCGGAGTACACCGCCACGGTGGCGATGCCCATGCGCTGCGCGGTCTTGATGACGCGGCAGGCGATCTCGCCGCGGTTGGCAATGAGGATCTTCTCGAACATGGTGCCGGTCTCCTCGACCCCGCTCACAGCGGGATGTTGCCGTGCTTGCGCCAAGGGTTCTCGAGCTTCTTGTCCTTGAGCATCGCCAGGCTGCGGCAGATGCGCTTGCGCGTCTCGTGCGGCTGGATCACGTCGTCGATGAAGCCGCGCGCGCCGGCCACGAAGGGGTTGGCGAAGCGCGCCTTGTACTCGGCCTCGCGCGCGGCCAGCTTTACCGGGTCGCCCTTGTCCTCGCGGAAGATGATCTCGACCGCGCCCTTGGCGCCCATGACCGCGATCTCGGCGTTCGGCCAGGCGAAGTTGACGTCGCCGCGCAGGTGCTTGGAGGCCATCACGTCGTAGGCGCCGCCATAGGCCTTGCGCGTGATCACGGTCACCTTCGGCACCGTGCACTCGGCATAGGCGTAGAGCAGCTTGGCGCCGTGCTTGATGATGCCGCCGTACTCTTGGGACGTGCCCGGCATGAAGCCCGGCACGTCGACGAAGGTCACCACCGGGATGTTGAAGGCATCGCAGAAGCGCACGAAGCGCGCTGCCTTGATGCTGCTCCTGATGTCCAGGCAGCCCGCGAGCACGAGCGGGTTGTTGGCCACGATGCCGACGGTGCGGCCCTCGAAGCGGGCCAGGCCGATGACGATGTTCCTGGCGTAGTCGGGCTGCAGCTCGAAGAAGTCGCCGTCGTCGACGACCTTCAGGATCAGCTCCTTGATGTCGTAGGGCCGGTTCGGGTTGTCGGGCACCAGCGTGTCCAGCGACGCGTCCACGCGGTCGGCGGGATCGCCGCTGGGCCGCACCGGCACGCCGTCGCGGTTGTTCAGCGGCAGGTAGTTGAAGAATCGACGCAGCATCAGCAGCGCCTCGACGTCGTTGTCGAACGCGAGGTCGGCGACGCCGCTGCGCGCGGTGTGGGTGCCGGCGCCGCCCAGCTGCTCGGCCGTCACCTCCTCGTGCGTCACGGTCTTCACGACCTCGGGCCCGGTGACGAACATGTAGCTGCTGTCGCGCACCATGAAGATGAAGTCGGTCATCGCCGGCGAATAGACCGCGCCGCCCGCACAGGGCCCCATGATCAGGCTGATCTGCGGCACCACGCCGCTGGCCAGCACGTTGCGCTGGAACACATCGGCATAGCCGCCCAGCGAGGCCACGCCTTCCTGGATGCGGGCGCCGCCCGAGTCGTTGAGGCCGATCACCGGCGCACCGACCTTCATCGCCTGGTCCATCACCTTGCAGATCTTCTCGGCATGGGCCTCGGACAGGGCGCCGCCGAAGACGGTGAAGTCCTGGCTGAACACGAACACCAGGCGGCCGTTGATCATGCCGTAGCCGGTGACGACGCCGTCGCCCGGGACCTTGTTGTCGGCCATGCCGAAGTCGGCGCAGCGGTGCTCGACGAACATGTCCCATTCCTCGAACGTGCCCTCGTCGAGCAGCAGCTCGAGCCGCTCGCGGGCCGTCAGCTTGCCCTTGGCATGCTGGGCCGCGATGCGCTTGGTGCCGCCGCCCAGGCGCGCCGCGGCGCGCTTGCGCTCGAGCTGTTCGATGATGTCCTGCATACGGGTTCCCTCTGTCTTTCTCGCGTGGGCAATCAGTCGCTCAGGTCGAGCAGCCGGCGCGCGGCCACCGAGGCCGGCAGGCGCCCGGCGCGAACCTCGGCAATCATCGCCGGCAGCGCTTCGCGCACCGCGGGCCGGTTGTCGAAGCGCTGGCGCAGGCCGGCGCCGATGCGCTCCCACATCCAGGCCTCGTCCTGCGCGTGGCGGCGTTCGGCCCGGGCGCCGCTGGCCTGCTGGCGGTCGCGGAACTCGGTCACCGCCTGCCAGAACGCGGTCAGGCCGGTGCCCTTCAGCGCGCTGAGCTGCAGCACCGCGGTGCCGGCCTGCTCGCGCGGGCCCAGCCAGCGCAGCGCGCTCGTGATCTGGGCCCGCGCGCGCGTCGCCGCGGCCTCGTCCAGGTCGGCCTTGTTGATGACCACCAGGTCGGCCAGCTCCATCACGCCCTTCTTGATGGCCTGCAAGTCGTCGCCGGCGTTCGGCAGCTGCATCAGCACGAACATGTCGGTCATGCCGGCCACCGCGGTCTCGCTCTGGCCGACGCCCACGGTCTCCACGATCACGATGTCGTGGCCCGCGGCTTCGCACACCAGCAGTGTCTCGCGCGTCTTCTCGGCCACGCCGCCCAGCGTGCCGCTGGCGGGGCTGGGGCGGATGAAGGCGCGGGCGTCGTTCGACAGCCGCTCCATGCGCGTCTTGTCGCCCAGGATCGAGCCGCCGGAGAGGCTGGACGAGGGGTCGATCGCCAGCACCGCCACGCGATGCCCGCGGTCGATCAGCGCCAGCCCCAGCGCCTCGATGAAGGTGCTCTTGCCGACACCGGGCACGCCGCTGACGCCGAGCCGGAACGAATGCCCGCTGCGCGGCAGCAAGGCGGCCAGCAGTACGTCGGCGCGGGCGCGGTGGTCGGGCCGCGTGGATTCGAGCAGCGTGATCGCCTTGGCGAGCGCGCGCCGCTGCGCCGGGCCGGCCGGCCCGAGCAGCTGCGCCATCAGCGCCGCGTCGTCAGCGTGCATGCCGGTTGACCGGTGCTCAGCCGCGCCCGGTGGCTGGCGCCAGCGCCTGCCGGATCTGCTCGAGCACGTCCTTGGCGCTGACCGGGATGGGCGTGCCCGGGCCGTAGATGCCCTTCACGCCGGCCGCGTGGAGGAAGTCGTAGTCCTGCGGCGGGATCACGCCGCCGACGAAGACGATGATGTCGTCGGCGCCCTGCCGCTTCAGCTCGGCGATGATGGCCGGCACCAGCGTCTTGTGGCCGGCCGCCAGCGTGCTCACGCCGACGGCGTGGACGTCGTTCTCGATCGCCTGGCGCGCGCATTCCTCGGGTGTCTGGAACAGCGGGCCGATGTCGACGTCGAAGCCGAGGTCGGCGAAGGCCGTGGCCACGACCTTGGCGCCGCGGTCGTGCCCGTCCTGGCCCAGCTTGGCGATCATCACCCGCGGCCGGCGGCCCTGCTGCTCGCCGAAGGCGACGATCTCGGCCTTCAGCTTGTCCCAACCTTCGGCCGAATCGTAGGCGGCTGCATACACCCCGGTCACCTTCTGGATGTCGGCGCGGTGGCGCCCGAAGACCTGCTCCAGCGCGTCGCTGACCTCGCCCACGGTGGCGCGGGCGCGCATCGCGTCGATGCTCAGCGCCAGCAGGTTGCCCTGCCCATGCTTCGCGCATTCGGTCAGCGCCGCCAGCGCGGCCTGCACCCGCGCGGCGTCGCGCGTGGCGCGCACCTGCGCGAGCCGGGCGATCTGGCCCTCGCGCACCTTGACGTTGTCGACCTCGCGCACCTCGACCGCGTCCTGCTGCCCGCTGCGGTACTTGTTGACGCCGACGATGACGTCGGTGCCGGCGTCGATGCGGGCCTGCTTCTCGGCCGCGCTGGCCTCGATCTTCAGCTTGGCCCAGCCGGAATCGACGGCCTTCGTCATGCCGCCCATCGCCTGCACCTCCTCGATGATCGCCCAGGCGCTGTCGGCCATTTCCTGGGTCAGCTTCTCCATCAGGTAGCTGCCGGCCCAGGGGTCGACGACGCTGGTGATGTGCGTCTCTTCCTGCAGGATGAGCTGGGTGTTGCGGGCGATGCGGGCGCTGAACTCGGTGGGCAGCGCGATCGCTTCGTCGAAGCTGTTGGTGTGCAGGCTCTGCGTGCCACCGAACACGGCGGCCATGGCCTCGATCGTGGTGCGCACGATGTTGTTGTACGGGTCCTGCGCCGCCAGGCTCCAGCCGCTGGTCTGGCAGTGCGTGCGCAGCATCAGGCTCTTCGGGCTCTTGGCGCCGAAGCCCTGCATGATCCGGCACCACAGCAGCCGCGCCGCGCGCATCTTCGCGATCTCGAGATAGAAGTTCATCCCGATCGCCCAGAAGAAGCTCAGGCGCCCCGCGAAGGCGTCCACGTCCAGGCCCTTGGCGAGCGCGGTCTTCACGTACTCCATGCCGTCGGCCAGCGTGAAGGCCAGCTCCAGCGCCTGGTTCGCACCCGCCTCCTGCATGTGGTAGCCGGAGATGCTGATCGAGTTGAACTTCGGCATCGCGCGCGCCGTGTGCTCGATGATGTCACCCACGATCCGCATGCTCGGGCCCGGCGGATAGATGTAGGTGTTGCGGACCATGAACTCCTTGAGGATGTCGTTCTGGATCGTGCCGCTCAGCTGGTCCTGCGCCACGCCCTGCTCCTCGGCCGCGACGACGTAGCCGGCCAGCACCGGCAGCACGGCGCCGTTCATCGTCATGCTCACGCTGACCTTGTCGAGCGGGATGCCGTCGAACAGGATCTTCATGTCCTCGACCGAATCGATCGCCACGCCGGCCTTGCCGACATCGCCCGTCACGCGCGGGTGATCGCTGTCGTAGCCGCGGTGGGTGGCGAGGTCGAAGGCCACGCTCACGCCCTGCCCGCCTGCGGCCAGCGCCTGGCGGTAGAAGGCGTTGCTGTCCTCGGCGGTGGAGAAGCCCGCGTACTGGCGGATCGTCCACGGCCGCACCGTGTACATCGTGGCCTGGGGGCCGCGCACGTAGGGCGCGAAGCCGGGCAGGGTGTCGGTGTGCGGCAAGCCCTGCAGGTCGGCTGCGGTGTACAGCGGCTTGACGGTGATGCCCTCGGGCGTGCGCCAGGCGAGCGCGCCGACGTCGCCGCCAGGCGCCGAGCGGGCCGCCGCGCGCGTCCACTCTGCCAGGCTCGCGGGTTCGGATTCAGGGGTGCCGTGGGGGCTGCTCATCGCGTCGTTCCTCGCATCGCATCGCATCGCTGCGGCGCGGCTGGGTCGGTTGCCGGGACCGCGGCATTATGCATAATTATGAATTCACAACCGCTTGCCGTGGCCACCGCCCCTGCCCCGCCGCCCGCCCCTTCGCTGTCGCGTCGCGCCCTGTACCAGGACGTGGCCGATCGGCTGCGGCAGCAGATTTTCGCGCGCGAGCTCGAGCCGGGGGCCTGGATCGACGAGATGAAGCTGGCCGGCCAGTACGGCATCAGCCGCACCCCGATGCGCGAGGCGCTCAAGGTGCTGGCGGTCGAGGGTCTGGTGACGATGCAGCCACGCCGCGGCGCCTACGTGACCGAGATGTCGCGCGAGGACGTGGCGCAGGTCTACCACCTGCTGGCGCTGCTGGAGAGCGACGCCGCGGCCCGCGCCGCCGCCAGCGCGAGCGAGGCCGACCGGGCCGAGCTGGCACGGCTGCACGAGCGGCTCGAGGCGCAGGTGCGGCGGCGCGAGGCCTTCTTCGCGACGAACGAACAGTTCCACTCGGCGCTGCTGCAGGCGGCGGGCAACCGCTGGGCCCAGCAGGTGGTGGCCGACCTGCGCCAGGTGATGAAGCTCAGCCGCCACCATTCGCTGTTCAAGCAGGGGCGGCTGGCGCAATCGTTGGCCGAGCACCGCGTGCTGATGCAGGCCATCCTGGCGCGCGACCCGGCGCAGGCGGCGCGGGCCATGCAGGCCCACTTCGACAGCGGGCTGGAAGCGGCGGCCTGACACGCGCAGCCATGAAAAAGGGCCGCTCGCAGGCGGCCCCGGTAGGCTGACAGAGCCGCCTGGCGGCCCTGCGCAGATCAGTTCGACGCAGCCGAGGCCGGTGCGGAAGCCGCGTCCGAAGCGGCGCCCATCGCAGCGCTGGCGCTGGTGTCCGGGGCCATCGGGGCAGCCGAGGCGGGGGCTTCGGCGGGGGCCGGCGCCGGGGCGGGCGTCTCATCCTTCTTGCCGCAGGCGGCGAGGGCGAAAACGGCGGCCAGGGCGGCCAGGGCAATCGACTTCTTCATAGGTGTCCTCAGGAGTGTTAGGTCGCGGTGAGCAGCTTCTTTGGGGCACTCTTTGACAACGCTCAGAGACCCGCTTCAGAAAGTTCCACAGGACTGACGAATCCGAACAAGAAATTCACTTCAGTCCAGCCAGGGAGTATAGCCCGGGCTAGGGCATTCCCTAGAGCCCCAGCGTGTCAACCGCAAACGCTCGCTCCGAACGTTGCAAAAGCGCATCAATCTGCTCCTGCCACACCACCGCGGTGCGGACGCTGTCGTCGGCGCGTCCGCGCCAGTGCACGGCGTCGATCAGGTGCACGCTCACGCCGCGATCGGCCACCAGCAGGGTGGGCAGCGCCGGGGCGGCTTCACGCGGCAGTTGCCAGCACTCGATGGCGTGCCCCCAGTCGTGCCGCCACCGGGTGAAGCGCGGCCAGCGGCGCGGCACCTCGTCGTAGCCGGCCGCCAGCAACGTCAGGCGCCGACCCGGGCGGCGCAGCCAGCCGGCCAGCAGGCCCATCATGTCGGCGTCGTCCAGCGGCCAGCCGGCGAAGTCGGTGTCCACGAAGTGCACCTGACGCGCATGCAGCGCCACCGCGCGCCGCAGCCCCCAGCGCAGGGCCTGCGCAAACGCAGCCCGCGAGTCGATGGCCGGCACGGGGCCGCCCGCGGCGGCGGCAACGGCATCGGTCACGGGGCGTCCTGCGGCAAGCCGCCTGCCAGCGCGCCGTGCAACCAGCCGGCCTGCAGCCACTCGGCCAGCAGCGTGTGGGCCGGGGCGCTGAAGCCCGCGACTGCAGGCGCGCCGAGCCGGCGCTCGTCGGCCAGCCGGCGCAGCAGGCGCGCATCGCGCCCCGACGCCGCGAAGGCTTCGCCGTTGATGAACACATGGCGCTCGTCGTAGAGCATGCGGGTGGCCCGGTCCAGTGCCAGGCCTGCCGCCGGCGTGCGCACGCCGGCCTGGAACCAGACCTGCGGCTTGGGCTCGGTCAGCACCTCGCCCAGCGCGCGCGCCAGGGCCTGCGGATCGGCCAGGCAGCGTGCCAGCGCGGCCTGCGCGAAAGCCCGCAGCGGCGCCGGCACCGCGCCGGGCGTGGCCGTGGCGGCCTGCGCGGGGTCGCGGTACAGCGCACCCGGCGCATCGATCGCGTCGGCCAGCCGCAGCAGCAGCTCGCGCGCCAGCTCATCGGCCGCGGGGGCGCGGAAGCCGATCGAGCAGGTGACGCAATCGCCGCCCACCGCCACGCCGTCGTGGCCCCAGCGCGGCGGCAGGTACAGCATGTCGCCGGGCTCGAGCAGCCAGTCGTCGCTGGGCTCGAAATGGCGCAGCAGCTTCAACGGGGCGTCGGGCTCGAACGCCGGGTCGCGCACGCGGCCCACGCGCCAGCGCCGCCGACCTTGCACCTGCAGCAGGAACACGTCGTACGAATCGACGTGCGGGCCGACGCCGCCGCCGTCGCTGGCCCACGACACCATCAGGTCGTCCAGCCGCGCATCGGGCACGAAGCGAAAGCGCGCCAGCATCTCGTGCGCCGCCTCCACATGGCCATCCAGCCCCTGCACCAGCAGCGTCCAGCCGGCGCGGCCCAGCGGCGGCAAGGCGCGCCGCGGCAGCGGGCCCTGGCGCACCCGCCAGACGCCGGCCTCGCGCACGACGAGCCGCGATTCGACATCGTCCCGCGCCGCCAGCGCGAACAGCGCCGCACGCCCGAGCGGCGGCTGCACGCCGGGCCAGGCCTGGCGCACCAGCAGCGGCTGCTTCTGCCAGTGCCGGGCCATGAACCGGGCCGGCGACAGCCCGCCCAGCAGCGGCGTGGCAGCGTCAATGTCCATGCCGCCATTCTGGCCCAGGGCCTTGCGGCAGCCCGCGTGGGCGCCGTCGCCGGCGCCCTGTGCCATCATCTTCGGATGCTGATTTCCGCCCCCTGCGTGGTGAGCCTGACGTGGACCCTCACCGACGGCCAGAACCGCCCCATCGACGCCCTGGCCGAGCCGCTGGAGTTCTTCTACGGCGGCGACGATCTGCTGGCCAAGGTCGAGGAAGCGCTGGCCGGCCATGCCGAGGGCGACGAGTTGCAGCTGCACCTCGAGCCCGAGCAGGCCTTCGGCGACTACCGGGCCGAGCTGGTGTGCTTCGAGGACCGCCAGCTGTTCCCCGAGCAGCTCGAAACCGGCATGGCCTTCGAAGGCCTGCCCGCAGGCCACAAGACGCCCGGCATGCCGGGCGACGCGGTCTACATCGTGACCGAGATCTACCCTTCGCACGTGGTGCTCGACGGCAACCACCCGCTGGCGGGCATGTCGCTGCGGCTCGATCTGAAGGTGCGCGCCGTGCGCGAGGCCACCGAGGACGAAGCCGCGGCGCGCAGCGTCGGCGGCTCGCCCGTCACCGTGCTGGGCAGCGGCACGGCGCCGGCCGGCCCGTCGAGGCTGCACTGACGGCACTCACCCCGGCGGCGCCAGCGTGCTCAGGTTCGGGTCGGGCCAGCCCAGCAGCTCCGCCAGGCGCCGCGTCACCCAGACGGCCTCGGCGGCCTCCAGGCCGGCCTGCCCGCCGGCCAGGCCGCGGTGCATGCGCAGCAGCACGTCGGCCTCGGTGATGCCCAGCTCCCAGCGCCGCGTCTGCGCCGGATCGACCAGCATCGTCGCCATGTCCTCGCACAACTCGTACCTCTCGAGGATGAACGCGTGCGCCACCGTCGGCTTGATGCGCCCGGGCGGCACGAACAGCGCGACGAACGACGCCGGCACGACGATCTGGCTGGCATCCGACATGGGCACGATTGTGGCCATGTCCATGAACACCCCCCCGGCCCTGTCGTCGACCCGGGCCGCCGCCGAGGCCGCGGCCGCGCCCCGACCCTCACCCCAACCCCCACCCCGACGCCTGCACCGTCCCGGAGACCCGCCCCGATGGATCTGCCCCTGACCGACAGCTTCCGCGACCTGCCGGCGCTCGTCGCCGCCCACGCCCGCGACCGCGGCGCCGCCACGGCGCTGATCTGCGGCGACGAACGCCTGGACTGGCGCGCGCTGGACGCGCTGGCAGACCGCGTCGCGGCCAGCCTGCAACGCGACGGCCTGCAGCCGCGCGCGGCGATCGCCCTGTGCGCGGCCTCGAGCATCGCCTACGTGGCGGTCTTCCTGGGCGCACTGCGCGCCGGCGTCGCGGTGGCGCCGCTGGCGCCGGGCTCGACCGCGGCCCAGCTGGCCGGCATGGCGCGCGACGCCGATGCGCAGCGCGTGTTCATCGACGCCGGCATCGCCGCGATGGCGGTGGCCTGGCCCGAGACGGCGCCTGCCGTGCACCTGGACGACAGCGACGCCGACAGCGCGCTGTCGGCCTGGCTGCTGCCGCCCGGCGCCCGGCCGGCGCCGGTGGCCCTCGAGCCCGCGTGGCCCTTCAACATCATCTACTCGTCGGGCACCACGGGCACGCCCAAGGGCATCGTGCAGTCGCACGCGATGCGCTGGGCCCATGTGCAGCGCGCCGCCACCTGGGGCTACGCCGCCGACGCCGTCACCCTGATCGCCACGCCGCTGTACAGCAACACCACGCTGGTGTCGGTGATCCCCACGCTGGCCCACGGCGGCTGCGCGGTGCTGATGCCCAAGTTCGAGGCCGGCGCGTACCTGGACCTGGCCGAGCGGCACCGCCCCACGCACACGATGCTGGTGCCGGTGCAGTACCAGCGGCTGATGGCGCGGCCGGATTTCGACCGCCGCGACCTGTCGTCGTTCCGCTTCAAGTTCAGCACCAGCGCGCCTTTCCACGCGGCGCTGAAGGCCGACGTGCTGGCGCGCTGGCCGGGCGCGCTGATCGAGTTCTACGGCATGACCGAAGGCGGCGGCACCTGCATCCTGCACGCGCACCTGCACCCGACCAAGCTGCACACCGTGGGTCAGCCGGCCGAAGGCCACGAGATCCGCCTCATCGACGAGGCGGGCCGCGAGGTGCCGCGCACGCCGGGCGGTGCCAGCGCCGGCAGCGGCGAGGTGGTGGGCCGCTCGCCGGCCATGATGACGGGTTACCACAAGCAGCCCGAGCAGACCGCCGCCGCCGAATGGCACGACGCCGAGGGCCGGCGCTTCATCCGCACCGGCGACGTCGGCCGCTTCGACGACGAAGGCTTCCTGATCCTGCACGACCGCCGCAAGGACATGATCATCAGCGGCGGCTTCAACATCTACCCGAGCGACCTCGAAGCCGTGCTGCGCCGCCACCCCGGCGTGGCGGAGGCCGCGGTGGTGGGCGTGCCCTCGGCGGAATGGGGCGAGACGCCGGTGGCCTTCGTGGTGCCAGCGGCCGGGCACGCCGACACCGCCCAGGCCTTGCGCGAGTGGGTCAACGCGCAGGTCGGCAAGACGCAGCGGCTGTCGGCGCTGCGGCTGGTGGCCGAGCTGCCGCGCAGCCCGATCGGCAAGGTGCTCAAGCGCGAGCTGCGAGAGGGCTGGACCGACGGCCCCTGAGGGCCTCCCGCGCCGCGGGCTGGCGCGCCCCTAGAACGTGCCCGGGTAGGCCCCGCCGTCGAGCAGCAGGTTCTGCCCGGTGATGTAGCCCGCTTGCACGCTGCAGAGGAAGGCACAGGCAGCGCCGAACTCGGCCGCGTCGCCGAATCGCCGCGACGGGTTGAGGGCTCGCCGCGCCGCCATCACCTCGTCCACCGTCTGCCCGCTCTTCTGCGCCGCCCCCGCCAGCGTGCCGCGCAGGCGGTCGGTGTCGAACGGGCCCGGCAGCAGGCCGTTGATCGTGACGTTGCGCGAGGCCAGCCGCGGCTGCCGCGCCAGCCCGGCGACGAAGCCGGTGAGGCCACTGCGCGCGCCGTTGCTCAGGCCCAGGGTGTCGATCGGGGCCTTCACCGCGGCCGAGGTGATGTTGACGATGCGGCCGAAGCCGCGCTCGGCCATGCCGTCCACCGTGGCCTTGATGAGCTCGATCGGCGTCAGCATGTTGGCGTCCAGCGCGGCGATCCAGGCCGCGCGGTCCCAGTCGCGAAAGTCGCCCGGCGGCGGCCCGCCGGCGTTGTTGACCAGGATGTCCACCTGCGGGGTGGCCGCCAGCGCCGCCGCGCGGCCCGCGGGCGTGGTGATGTCGCCGGCCACCGCGCGCACCTCGACCGCCGGGTTCAGCGCCCGCAACTCGGCCGCCGTGGCCTGCAGCGCGGCCTCGCCGCGGGCGGTGATCACGACGTTGACACCCTCGCGCACCAGCGCCTGCGCGCAGCCCTTGCCCAGGCCCTTGCTGGCGGCGCAGACCAGGGCCCAGCGCCCGGCGATGCCCAGATCCATGTGCTCGGCGCCTCCCGTTCGTCCAGCGTCGTGCGTTCAGCGCGAGCGCGCCAGCAGCCACACGCCCGCCAGCACCAGCACCGTGCCGGCCAGGATCCAGGCGTTGAAGGGCTCGCCCAGGATGAGCACGCCCATCAGGATCGTCGACAGCGGCCCGATCATGCCGGTCTGCGCCGTCACCGTGGCGCCCACGCGCTCGATCGCCAGCATGATCATCAGCACCGGCGCCACCGTGCAGGCCGTGGCGTTGAGCAGCGAGAGCCAGATCACCGCCGGGTCGACCACGGCCGCCGACCAGGGCCGCAGCAGCACGAACTGCGCGATGCAGAAGCCGCAGGCGATCGAGCTCGCCCAGCCGGTCAGGCGCAGCGCGCCCAGGCGCTGGACCTCGCTGCCGCTGAACGCGAGATAGATCGCGTAGCTGACCGCGCTGCCGAAGACCAGCGCCGCGCCCAGGCCGGTATGACCCGGCTGGACGCCGGGCGGCGTCGCGGCGCCGGCCTGCACGCCGGGCAGCGCCGACCCGCCGTGCTGCAGCAGCTCGTGGCCGAACACGAGCGCGCAGCCGGCGTAGCTGAGCGCCATCGCGCCCAGCTGGGCCGGCCGCGCCCGCTGGCCGAACAGCAGCACCCCGAGCAGCAGCACCAGGGTCGGGTTGAGGTAGAGGATCAGCCGCTCCAGGCTCGCGCTGGTGTATTGCAGGCCGGCGAAATCGAGAAAGCTGGCCAGGTAGTAGCCGCTGAAGCCCAGGCCGGTGACGACGAGCAGGTCGCGCCGCGTCAGCGCCGGCTTGCCGCGCCCCGACCACCAGGCCAGGGCCACGAACAGCGGCAGCGCGAACAGCATGCGGTACATGATCACCGTCACCGCATCGACGCCGTGGCGGTAGGCGAGCTTGACGATGATCGCCTTGCCCGAGAACGCGATCGAGCCGGCCGCGGCCAGCGCCAGGCCGCCCAGCGACGGCGCGGGCGGCCGCGCCGACTCGGCGCTCAGCGACGGGCTCGCGGCCACGGTCGCTAGAAGCCGGCCGCCTGGCCGTCGCGGCGCGGGTCGCTGGCGGCGGCGTAGCCGAGTTCGCTCGCGTCGCCCTGCCCTTCGTCCAGGCGCCAGATGAACTGGCCGGCGCCGTAGTCCTGGTAGCTGTCGCTGAAGGTCTCGACCCGGTGGCCGAGCGCACGCAGCCCGTCGACGGCGGGGCTCGCCATGCCGTCCTCGGCGTTGATCACGCCGCCGAAGTAGCGCCAGCGCGGCGCGTCGCACGCCGCCTGCGGGTTCTGCCGGTAGTCGAGCATGCGCACCAGGGTCTGCAGGTGGGCCTGCGGCTGCATGTCGCCGCCCATGACGCCGTAGCTCATCACCGGCCGGCCGCCCTTTGTGACGAAGGCCGGGATGATGGTGTGGAACGGCCGCTTGCCCGGGCCGACGAGGTTGTCGCTGCTGGCGTCGAGCGTGAAGCCGTGGCCGCGGTTCTGCAGGCTCAGGCCGTAGCCCGGCACGACGATGCCCGAACCGAAGCCCATGTAGTTGCTCTGGATGAAGCTGACCATCATGCCGCCGGCATCGGCGGCCGTGAGGTAGATCGTGCCGCCGGTGGGGCCGTGGCCGGGGCCGAAATCCTGCGCCCGCTGCGGGTCGATGAGCTTGGCGCGACGCGCCAGGTAGGCGTCGTCGAGCATCTGCGCCGGCGTGAGCTTCATGCTGCGCGGCTCGCCGACGTACTTGTAGACGTCGGCGAAGGCCAGCTTCATGGCTTCGATCTGCAGGTGCTGCGAGGCCGCGCCGTCCACGTCCAGCGCGGCGAGGTCGAACTTCTCGAGGATGCCCAGGGCGATGAGCGCCGCGATGCCCTGGCCGTTGGGCGGGATCTCGTGCAGGCGGTACCCGCGGTAGTCGCGGCCGATCGGTGCCACCCATTCCGGACGGTAGGCCGCGAAGTCGGCCTCGGTCATCGCGCCACCGTTCGCCTTCGCGTGGGCCGCGGCCGCGGCCGCGATCTCGCCGCGGTAGAAGGCCTCGCCCTTCGTCGCCGCGATCAGGCGCAGCGTGCGCGCGGCGTCGGGGAAGGCGAAGCGCTCGCCGACCTCGGGCGCGCGGCCGCGCGGCAGGAAGGCCTGCGCGAAGCCCGGCTGCCCGGTCAGCTCGGCCAGGGCCGCGGCCTTGCGCCACTTGTCCTGCACGATCACGGGCACCGCGTAGCCGCGCTCGGCGGTCTCGATCGCCGGCGCCATCAGGTCGGCAAAGGGCAGCTTGCCGTAGCGCTCGTGCAGCGCCGCCCAGCCGGCCACGGCGCCGGGCACGGTGACGCTGTCCCAGCCGCGCTTGGGCGGGGCGGTGGGGCCGGCGCCGTACTTGGCGGCGAAGTACTCGGGCGTCCAGCCCTGCGGTGCGCAGCCCGAGGCGTTCAGGCCCTGCAGGCGCTGGCCGTCCCACAGGATGCAGAAGGCGTCCGAGCCCAGGCCGTTGCTGCAGGGCTCCACGATGGTCATCATGGCCGCGGTGGCGATGGCGGCGTCGACCGCGTTGCCACCGGCCTGCAGCATGCGCAGTCCGGCCTGCGCGGCCAGCGGATGCGAAGTGCTCACGATGTTGCGGGCGAACACCGGCGAGCGGCGGCTGGCGTAGCCGGTGGACCAATCGAAGGCGTGCATGGGCTGGCGTGGTGTCGAAGCGGCGGCAGGCAATTCTTGCAGGCTTCGGACGACGGCCTGGCCCGACGCTGCCAAGACCTGCGGCCGGCGTTCGTCAGCGCACCAACAAATGCCAGCGCACGTGCTAGGGTAAACCCGTCTCTCACCTCGATCGCCTGGCATGCCGTCGTCGACCCGCACGATCCCGACCCGACCCACCGCGCCGGACCCGGCTGCCCCGGCCCCCGCACGCTGGCACCTGCCCGCCTGGCTGCGCGGCGCGACCCGCAAGCCGGCGCCGGTGCTCAACCTGGCCCTGCAGGGCGGCGGCGCGCATGGTGCCTTCACCTGGGGCGTGCTGGACGTGCTGGCACAGCAGCCGGGGCTGCGTTTCGAGGGCCTCAGCGGCAGCAGCGCCGGCGCGATGAATGCGGTGGTGTTCGCCGAGGGCTGGCGCCGGGGCGGTGCCGAAGGCGCGCGCGCGGCGCTGGCCGCCTTCTGGCAGGCGCTGGGCGCGCAGCTGCCGCTGGCCTGGCTGCTCAAGGGCCAGGGCGAGGACATCGCGCTGGCCGAGCACGGCAAGCTGCTGCTGAAGTGGGTGGGCCAGTTCTCGCCCGAGCAGATCAACCCGCTCGACCTGAACGGGCTGCGCGACCTGCTGCGCGCGCAGATCGACTTCGACGCCCTGCGCGCGCACAGCCCGTTCAAGCTCTTCATCGCCGCCACCCAGGCCAACACCGGCAGGCTGCGGCTGTTCCGCGAGCACGAGCTCAGCGTCGACGTGCTGCTGGCCTCGGCCTGCCTGCCGCGGCTGCACCGCGCGGTGATCATCGACGGCGAGCCCTACTGGGACGGCGGCTATGCCGCCAACCCGGCCGTCTACCCGCTGTTCTACGAATGCCGCTCGCGCGACGTGATGCTGGTGCTGCTGAGCCCGCTGCGCCACGCCGGCACCCCGCGCAGCGTGGAAGAGATCGAGCAGCGCGCGCTCGAGCTGGCCTTCAGCGCCAACCTGATGCGCGAGATGCGCAGCTTCGTGCAGGCCGCGGCGTTCGCGGGCCAGGGCGGCGGCTGGCGGCTGCGCGGCCGGCTCGAGCGGCGGCTGCAGGCGGTGCGCTTCCACATGATCGACGCGCAGGACATCGCCAGCATGCAGCGCAGCGAGACCAAGCTGATCGCGCACGGCCCGTTTCTCGAGCTGCTGCGCGACCACGGCCAGGCCCGGGCCCGGGCCTGGCTGAAGCTGCACGCCACGGCGCTCGGCGAGCGCGCCACGGTGGACGTGGCGGCGTGCTTCGCCTGAGCGCGCACGCGCATCCGCCGCGCCCGGCGGCTCCAGGCGGCGTCAGCACAGCGGCGTGTCGGCCTCGCAGCGCGTGTGCCGAGGCGGCTCGTCGCCGCGCTGGAAGGCCAGCCGTTGTTCCTGGCGCAGATTGACTTCGAGGGCCGTGACGCGCTCGCGCCGGCGCTGGTGCTCGACCCCGTTCTCGTCGACGAAGTATGCGATGCCGCGCCCCGGCGCGTGCGCTGCATCGCCTGGCCGAAGGCGGCCGCCTGCGCGGGGTCGATGCGGTACTCCAGCGTCAGCATCACCGGCGCTGCGCCCCGCGCCACGTCATGCACCGGCTCGGGCGCGCTGCGCGTCACCGCAGGCGGTCAGCGTGGTCATCGGCCAGGCGGCGGAAGACCGGTTCGCGCAGCGGCGCGAGGGCGGCAGGGAGCGTGACGGGGCGGCCCTTCAGAACACCGCGTGGTCGCCGCGCTCGGGCGCGGCGGCGCCCTGCAGCAGGCCGGCGTAGTGGTCGAACAGCGTCTCGGTGCCGGTGGACGGCGTGGCTGCGGCGCTGTAGCGGCCCGCAGCGGCATCCCACAGCAGCATCGATTCGGTGGCGTAGTAGCGGCCGATGCGCGCCAGCTCGGCCTTCGCGGCCAGCGCCGGCAGCACGCGGCCGGCCGTGCCCAGCACGCCCACGATGGCGTCCAGCAGCGCCACCGGCACCTGCCGGAAACGCGGCGGCCGGCCGAGCAGCCGGAACAGCGCCTCGCCCTGCTGCCGCGGGGTGATGGCATCGCCCGGCCCGCCGATGGGCAGCACGCGGTCGGCGCGGCCGGGGTCGGTGAGGCAATCGGCCAGGTAAGCGGCCAGGTCGGCGTCGCTGATCGGCTTGCAGGCCGTCAGCGTGCCGTCGCCGAAGACCAGGAAGGGCCGGCCGCGGCGCACGCGATCGACCTGCCCCGACAGCGACTTGAAGAACGCGGTGGGCCGCACGATCGAATACGTGAGGCCGGAGCCGACGAGCACCTGCTCGAACGCCAGCTTGGCCTGCTGGAAGGCGAGCCGCGGCTTCTGGACGCAGATCGCCGACAACAGCACCACCCGGCCCACGCCGGCCGCGCGCGCCGCGGCCAGCGCGTGCACCTGGGCCTGGTGGTCGATGGCCCAGGCATCGTGCGGCACGCCGGTGCGCGATGCCAGGCACGACACCAGCGCGTCGAAGCGCTGGCCGCAGAAGCCGTCGCGCGCCAGCGCGGCCGGGTCGCGCACGTCGCCGTACCGCAACTCGGCCCCGGCCAGCAGCCGCGCGCTGTCCCGCGGGCCGAGCGCGCCCCGCACCCCGGCGCGCGGCCGCACGAAGCACACCACCTCGTGCCCGCGCTGCACCAGCGCCCGCACGGTGGCGCGGCCGATGGTGCCGGTGGCGCCGAGGACGAGGGTGCGCTGAGGGCTCATCGAGCAGATACTGGGTCGGGTCAGGCCGGGGCGAACGATGCCACGCCGCGGCGGGCGCTGCGCGTGGCGCCCATCGCAGGGCGCGGATCCGCCGCGAAGGCGAACGCCCTACCCCGCCATCTCGGGGCTGGGCGTGTTGCGCAGCACCTCTTCCAGCGTCGTCAGCCCGGCGGCCACCTTCATCACGCCGCCCAGGCGCAGCGGGCGCAGGCCGTCCTTGACAGCCTGGCGCCGCAGGGCCTCGCTGTCCAGGCCGGGATGGATGGCCTGGCGCGCGGCCGGGCTCAGGGTCAGCAGCTCGTACAGGCCGGCGCGCCCGCGGTAGCCGGTGTGGCGGCATTCCAGGCAGCCCACGGCCTTGTACGGCCGCACGCCGCCGGACAGCCGCCAGGGCCGCACGGCATCGTCCAGCGTGTCGCGGCTGAGGCCGTCGTCGCGCGCCTTGCAGGCCGGGCACAGGGTGCGCGCCAGGCGCTGCGCCAGCACCCCGATCACGGTGGCGGCGATCAGGTAGGGGGGCACGCCCAGGTCGGCCAGGCGGGTGACGGCGCCCACGGCGTCGTTGGTGTGCAGGGTGCTGAAGACGAGGTGGCCGGTCAGCGCGGCCTGGATCGCCATCTCGGCCGTGGCCAGGTCGCGGATCTCGCCCACCATGATGATGTCCGGGTCCTGCCGCATCAGCGCGCGCAGGCCCTCGGCGAAGCCCATGTCGATGGCCGTCTGCACCTGCGTCTGGTTGAAGGCCGGCTCGATCATCTCGATCGGGTCTTCGATGGTGCAGACGTTGACCTCTTCGCGTGCCAGGCTCTTGAGCGTGGCGTAGAGCGTGGTCGTCTTGCCGCTGCCGGTGGGGCCGGTGACGAGGATGATGCCGTGCGGGCGCGCGATGAGCTGCCGCCACAGCGCGCCCTCGTGCTCGCCGAAGCCCAGCGCCTCCAGGCCCTTGACCGTGGCCTCGGGGTCGAAGATGCGCATCACCAGCTTCTCGCCGAAGGCGGTGGGCAGCGTGGACAGGCGCATCTCGACCTCGCCGCCGGCGCTGCCGTCGGCGCCCTCGGGGCGGCGCGTCTTGATGCGGCCGTCGAGCGGGCGGCGCTTTTCCACCACGTCCATGCGGCCCAGCAGCTTGATGCGCGAGGTCATCGCGTTCATCACCGCCAGCGGCACCTGGTAGACGGTGTGCAGCACGCCGTCGATGCGGAAGCGGATGGCGCCCATGTCGCGCCGCGGCTCGAGGTGGATGTCGCTGGCGCGCTGGTCGAAGGCGTACTGCCACAGCCAGTCGACCACCTGCACCACGCCCTGGTCGTTGGCATCCAGGGCCTTGTTCGTCCGGCCCAGCTCCACCAGCTGCTCGAAGCTGGCACTGCCCGAGACCTCGCCGCTCTTCTGCGCCGCGCGCACGCTGCGCGCCAGGGCGTAGAACTCGGTCGTGTAGCGGCGCAGGTCCTCGGGGTTGGCCACCACCAGGCGCACCGGGCGCCGGGTGTGGGCCTCGATCTCGGCCACCCACTCGGTGTCCAGCGGCTCGGCGGTGGCCACCACCACCTCGGCCGGCGTCACGCTCACCGGCAAGGCGCGGCGCAGCTCGGCGTACTGCACGCTCATCACGTCGGCCACCCGGCCCACGTCCACGCGCAGCGGATCGATGCGCAGGTAGGGCAGCTTGCAGCGCCCGGCCAGCCATTCGGTGAGGGCCTCGGTGTCGAGCACGCGGCCGCTGCCGGCGCCGGCGCCCAGGCGCACCAGGCCGGCGCCGCCCAGGCGCACCAGCGCGTGCAGGCTGGACGGGCCGGCACGGAAGCGCGCCGCCACGCGCTCGGCGTCATCGGCGCCGATCCAGCCGTCTTCGCGCAGCCAGGCCAGCAGCAGCGGCCACTCGAGACGTCCGCGGGGCGCGGCAGCGCCCGGGCGCGCCGGCGGTGCGGGGGGGCCGGCCACCCGGGCCAGGGCCTGGCGATTCACCTTGCTCGGTCCTCCGCTGTGTAGGGGCGCACCATGCGCAGCCACTTGCGCGCCGGCAGCCCCAGGCTGCCGTAGCGCTGCTCGATCACGGCCGCGCGCGCCACCAGCACCTCGCGCGCCGGCACCACCACGCCGCGCCCGGCCACCACCACCGTGTTGCCCTCGCGCGTGGGGCGCAGGCACCACACCTGGCTGCGGCCGAACGCCGCGGCGATGCGACCCATGCTGTCATGGAAGCTGGCCTGGCGGCCGAACAAATTGACGCTCATCAACCCGCCATCTTGCAGCACCGCGCGGCAGGCGCGGTAGAAATCCAGACCGTCCAGCACGGGCGCCGCGGCCTCGTGGTCGTACAGGTCCACGTGCAGCAGGCGCACGCTGGCAGGCTCGGCCTGGGCCAGCCAGTCGGCGGCGTCGCCGCACACCACCTCGGCCTGCCGCGGCAGGCGGAACCACAGGCCGTTGACGGCCACCACCTCGGGGTTGATCTCCACCGCCGTGGTGGCCATGCCCAGCGCGCCGGCCGTGAAGCGCGTCAGGGCCCCGGCGCCCAGCCCGAGCTGCACCGCGCAGCCCTGGCCCAGCGCCTCCGTGGGCAGCCACAGCAGGCTGGCCAGCATGCGCTGCACGTAGTCGAGCTCGATGCGCTGCGGGCGCGCGATGCGCATCGCACCCTGGATCCACACCGAGCCCAGGTGCAGGTAGCGCACGCCGTCGTGCTCGGACAGCGTCACCGGCGGCAGCGGCTGGGCCGGGCGCTTCATGCCAGGCCGGCGCTGGCGAACACGGCGCGCCAGGCCGCGAGCTTGCGCTCGAACGACCAGCTCGCATGGGCCGGGCTGGTGGAGGGCAGCCGGAACACCGGCAGGCCCAGCGCCGCGGTGTGGCGCAGGGCACGCGCCGATTCGGCGCCGTTGTGGGCGATGGCCGCCAGCCGCGGTGCGCGGCGCCGCAGGCTGGCCAGGTCGTTGAACGCGGCGTCCTCGATCGCCTGGTCCAGGCTGCCCTGGCGCCGGCAGCTGGCGTACACGTCCCACAGCCCCAGGCCCCGCTCGCGCAGCACCGCCAGGCGCTGGCGGTAGCCGAGCGCCGGCAGCGGCAGGCCCCAGATCGCACCCACGATGGGCCAGAACTGGTTGCGCGGGTGGCCGTAGTACTGCCCGGCCTGCAGCGACGCGACCCCAGGGAAGCTGCCCAGCAGCACCAGCCGCGTGTTGCGGCCGATGACGGGCGGCAGGCCCTGCAGGCGCGGTGCGTCGGCCGCCGGCGACATGGTCAGCCCGCCGCGCGCTGGCACAGCGCGGCCAGCCGCGGCAGCACGCGGCCGGCGTTGGCGGCCGTGACGGCCGCCGTCTGCGCCAGGCTCCAGCCGCGCAGGCCGGCCAGGGCCGCGGCGATGCGCGGCAGCTCGGCCGGCTCGTTGCGTGCCACCGCGCCGGCGGCGCGCGCGGCCGCGGTGCGGTACAGCCATTGCGGCGGGATGTCGGGCGCATCGGTCTCCAGCACCGGCACGGTGTCGGGCAGCGAGGCCGCCAGGGCGCGGATCTGCCGCGCGCGCTCGAAGGTCATCGCGCCGCCGAAGCCGAGCGCGAAGCCGCGCTGCGCGAACTGCGCCGCCTGCACCGCGCTGCCGTTGAAGGCATGCGCGATGCCGCCCGCCACCTCGGTGCGGCGCAGGCCGTGCAGCAGCGCATCGGCGCTGCGCCGCACGTGCAGGATCACGGGCAGGCCGGCGTCGCGCGCCAGCGCGAGCTGCGCCACGTAGAAGCGCCGCTGGCGCTGGCGGCCGGCCTCGTCCGCGGGCACGAAGTGGTCCAGGCCGATCTCGCCCACCGCCACCAGGCGCGGGTCGCCGGCATGCACGCGCAGGGCCTGGGCGAGCCGGTCCAGATCCTCGTTCTCGGCCGCCGCCACGCACAGCGGGTGGATGCCCAGCGCGTAGGCCGCGCCCTCGGCGTGTGCCAGCGCGCGCACGGCGTCGAAGCCCGGCGCCGCCACGGCCGGCAGCACCAGCATCGACACCCCGGCCGCCCGCGCGCGCTGCGCGACCGCGGCGCGGTCGGCATCGAATTCGCCGGCATCGAGGTGGCAGTGCGTGTCGATCCACATGCCGCGATGATGAAGGCAACGTGATACCGTGCCCGGGCTCCCCCATGCCGCGCCCATGAAGAAGGCCCCGCTGTACAGCCGATCACCGCGCCGCGGCCTGCTGCCTGCAGCCGGTTCGACGCCACCGCCACCGCCGGCACCGGCATCGGCGGGGGCCCCCGCCGATGCCGGTGCGGGCCACGCGCTGGGACGGCACCGCGTGCCGTCGCTGGGCGGGTGGCGAGCCGGCCTCGTGCTGGCCGTGCCGGTCGTGCTGGTCGTGCTGGGCCTGCTGGTGCTGCAGCGCCTGCACCCGCCGGCGCGGGCCGTCACCCAGGGCGACATCGACGCCGCCGTGCGCCACGCGCTCGACAGCGGGCCGCTGCCGTCCGAGGCGGCGCGCGCCTACGACGCCGTGCTGCCCTCGGTGGTGCGCGTGATCGCGCTGATGGACGAGCACGACCAGGGCGAGGGCCAGTCCGAGCAGCGCGCCCTGGAGCGCAGCCTGGGCAGCGGCGTGGTGCTGATCGACAACGGCACCATCCTGACCAGCCTGCACGTGGTGGCCGGGGCGCGGCGCATCCGCGTCACCTACTTCAACGGCCAGCACAGCGAGGCCGTGATGGTGGGCGCCCAGCCCGAGAACGACCTGGCCGTGCTGCGCGCCGAGAGCCTGCCCGACGACCTCGAGGCCGCCACCATCCGCAGCACCGCCGACCTGCGCCCGGGCGACCGCGTGATCGCCGTCGGCTACCCGTTCGGCATCGGGCCCAGCGTGAGCGGCGGCGTGGTCTCGGGCCTGAAGCGCGAGTTCCGCGCCGAAGGCGGCCAGCGCAAGCTCACCCGCCTGATCCAGTTCGACGCCGCGGCCAACCCGGGCAACTCGGGCGGCCCGCTGGTGACCATGGACGGCCAGGTGGTGGGCATCGTCACCGCCATCCTCAACCCCAGCGGGCAGCGCACCTTCATCGGCATCGGCTTTGCCGTGCCGATCGAGCAGGCGGCCGCCGCGGCCGGCACGCCCCCGTTCTAGCCCGCCCCCGTCCACGACTGTCCCCAAGCCGCCATGCCCGCACCCACCGAAGCCAGCGCCGAAGCCACCGCCACCCTGATGGAGCGCCTGCTGTACCAGGTCAAGCGCGTCGTCGTCGGGCAGGACCGCTTACTCGAGCGCGTGCTGATCGCCATGCTGGCGCAGGGCCACCTGCTGGTCGAAGGCGTGCCCGGCCTGGCCAAGACGCTCACCGTCAAGACCCTGGCGCGCACCGTGCGCGGCAGCTTCAGGCGCATCCAGTTCACGCCCGACCTGGTGCCGGCCGACCTGGTGGGCACGCGCATCTACAACCAGAAGAGCGGCGAGTTCGGCACCAGTCTCGGGCCGGTGTTCGCCAACCTGCTGCTGGCCGACGAGATCAACCGCGCCCCGGCCAAGGTGCAGAGCGCGCTGCTCGAGGTGATGCAGGAACGCCAGGTGACGATCGCCGGCCAGACGCACCCGGTGCCCGAGCCCTTCGTCGTGATGGCGACCCAGAACCCGATCGAGACCGAGGGCACCTACCCGCTGCCCGAGGCGCAGCTCGACCGCTTCATGATGAAGGTGCTGGTGGACTACCCGAGCGAGGAAGAGGAGTTCGTGATCGCCCAGCGCGTGACCGGCGAGCCCGTGCAGGTGGACGCGGTGGCCGACACCGTCCAGCTGGCCGCGCTGCAGCGCGAGTGCCGCGCCGTGTACTGCGACCCGGCGCTGATGCAGTACGCGGTGCGCCTGGTCAGCGCCACGCGCCGGCCCGAGCGGCACGGCCTGGCCGACATCGCCCCGTACCTGGCCTGCGGCGCGAGCCCGCGCGCCACCATCGGCCTGATCGAGGGCGCCAAGGCGCTGGCGCTGCTGCGCGGCCGGCGCTACGCCCTGCGCGAAGACCTGGCCGACCTGGTGCCCGAGGTGCTGCGCCACCGCCTGATGCTCAGCTACGAGGCGCTGGCCGAGGACATCGACGCCGATGCGCTGGTGGCGCGCATCTTGGCGCGCGTGCCGGCGCCCGAGCAGCTGCTGGCCCCCGGCGGCGCGCCGCCCCGCCATGGCTGAGCCGCCGCGGCCCGAGACCGCCGACGCCCTGCTGCGGCGGCTGGAGTGGACCGTGATCCGCCGCCTGGACGGCCTGCTGCAGGGCGACTGGCGCACCCTGTGGCGCGGCGCCGGCATCGACCTGGCCGACCTGCGCGAGTACCAGCACCACGACGACGTGCGCCACATCGACTGGAACGTCACCGCGCGGCTGCAGCAGCCCCATGTGCGCCAGTACCTGGAGGACCGCGACCTCAACGCCTGGTTCCTGCTCGACGTCTCGGGCAGCGTCGACTTCGGCTCGGCGGGGGTGACCAAGCTCGCCGTGGCCGCCGGCTTCGTGGCCACGCTGGCGCGCGTGCTCACGCGCCACGGCAACCGCGTCGGCGCGCTGTTCTACGGCAGCCGGGTGGAAGGGCTGCTGCCGCCACGCAGCTCGCGCCGCCACGTGCTGACGCTGCTGCAGCGCATGACGGCCGCACGCGCCGCCCCTGCGCCCGCCCCTGCGCCCGCCCCGGCCGCGGCGCCGGCACCGGGCGGCACCGCGCTGGCCGCGCTGCTGCAGGGGGCCCTGCGCGCCGTGCAGCGACGCTCGCTCGTGTTCGTGGTGTCCGACTTCATCAGCCAGCCGGGCTGGCAGCCCATGCTGGCCCGGCTGGCCCGCCGCCACGACGTCGTCGCCGTGCGGCTGTGGGACGCGCTGGAGCTGGCGCTGCCCGCCGATGCCGGGCTGGGCCCGATGACGGTGCAGGACGCCGAGACCGGCGAGCAGCTCTACATCGACGCCGGCGACCCGGGCTTCCGGCGGCGCTATGCCGCCATCGCCCAGGCCGAGGAAGCGGCGTTGCGGGACGGCCTGGCGCGCAGCGGGGCCGACGTGCTGGAGCTGGGCACCGACGACGACCTGCTCCAGGCCCTGCTGCGCTTTGCCGACCTGCGTCGCCAGCGCGCGCGGCAGCCGGTGGGGCGGCGCTTTCCGCAAGGCCTGCAGCGCGCCGTGCCGGGGTTGGCGCCATGAACAGGCTGGCGCCCCCGCGAGGGGCCGGCGCCGCAGGCGCCCGGGAGGCGGGATGAACTTTCTGTGGCCCACCCTGCTGTGGGGGCTGCTGCTGCTGCCGCTGCTGGTGGCGGCCTACCTGGCGCTGCTGGCGCGGCGGCGCCGCAACCCGGTGCGGCTGGCCAGCATCGCGGTGGCGCGGCAGGCCGCCGCGGTCGGCCCGCACTGGCGCCGCCACCTGCCACCGCTGCTGATGCTGCTGGCGCTGGCGCTGCTGCTGGTGGCCGTGGCGCGGCCCACGGCCGTGCTCACGCTGCCGGTGGCCGAGCGCACCATCCTGCTGGCCATGGACGTCTCGGGCAGCATGCGGGCCGAGGACGTCAAGCCCACGCGGCTGGCCGCGGCGCAGGCGGCGGCCAAGAGCTTCGTCGAGAGCCTGCCGCGCGAAGTGAGCGTGGGTGTCGTGTCGTTCGCCGGCACGGCCGCGGTGGTGCAGGCGCCCACCACCAGCCGCGACGACGTGATCAAGGCCATCGACCGCTTCCAGCTGCAGCGCGGCACGGCCACCGGCAGCGGCATCATCCTGTCGCTGGCCACGCTGTTCCCCGACGAGGGCATCGAGGTCGAAAGCATCACCGGCCAGCGCCGGTTCCCCGACCGCGACATCGCCCGCCCGCGGCCGCCGCCCGCGGCACCCGTGGCACCGGGCTCGTACACCTCGGCCGCCATCATCATGCTCACCGACGGCCAGCGCACCACCGGCCCCGACCCGCTGGACGCCGCCCGCATGGCGGCCGACCACGGCGTGCGCGTCTACACCGTGGGCGTGGGCACGACGCAGGGCGAGATCATCGGCTTCGAGGGCTGGAGCATGCGCGTGCGGCTGGACGAGGAGACGCTGAAGAACATCTCGCTGCTGACCCACGGCGAGTACTTCCACGCCGCCACCGCCGAAGACCTGAAGCAGGTCTACCGGGCTCTCGGCGCGCGCATGGTGGTCGAGCGCAAGGAGACCGAGATCACGGCGCTGTTTGCCGCCGCCGGCGCTTGCCTGGTGCTGCTGGGGGCCGGGCTTTCGGTGTGGTGGTTCGGGCGCGCCTTGTAGGGGCCGGCCGGGCCGTGGCGGGCGGCGCCGCCCGCCGGCCGCGGGGGGTGGCCGGGGCCCGGGCCACGGCGCGCCAGTCTTCGCCCAGGAACAGCGCGCGCTCGGCGCGCCGGCGCCGCGTCAGGCCGGGCAGCACCTGCAGCGCGCCGTTCACGCGCCCCTTGTTCCAGGCCAGGAACTGATCCGCCGCGCCCGCCACGTCGCCGGCATTCAGCAGGCGCAGCAGCGTCGACTTGGCCAGGTTGCCGCTGCCGGCGTTGAAGGCGAAGCTCACGAGCGCGCCGTACTGGCCGTCGTCCAGGTCCACCGTGACCAGCCGGCCCACGGCCGCCGCGGTATCCACCAGGTCGCCGCGCAGCAGCGCCTGGGCCTGCGCGCGCGTGATGCCGCCGGGGTACAGCGAGCGCGCGAGCGCCTTGTTCTGCGGCCCGCGCAGCAGGCCGCCCTGGTGCGTGATGGCGTGGCCCCAGCCGATGGTCCAGATGCCCACCGGGTCGAGGTAGGCATCGATGTTGACCGTGCTCGGGTCGCCGTCGGGGATGCCTTCGAAGCTCTGGATCAGCTCGATGCCGTCTTCGGGCACGTCGCGCAGCGGTGCGGGCATGGCGGTCCTTCGGCAGGTGCGGAGCGGGCATTCTGGAAGCCGCCCCGCCGCGGCGGTACCCCCAAGGCTCGGCTGCGGCGCCGGTGCATCCGAGCCCTTGAAACCGCTGGCGCGGGCCCTATGTGAAACGGCGAGCCGGCGGGGTCTGGTTCTCCGACCGGTGTCAACCCTGCATCGGAGGAATCCTGCCATGTACGAATCGATCCTGAATCAGCCGTACAGCCTGTTCGGCCAGTTCGAGCGCCTGCGCCGCGAGCTGGACGACGTGTTCGGCGTCTCCGGCCTGCCCAGCAGCATCCGCTCGGTCGCGCCCGGCACGCTGCCGGCGATCAACATCGGGCGCACGCCAGCCAGCGTGGAGATCTACGCCTTCGCGCCCGGCCTGGACGCGTCGAAGATCGAGGTCACGCTCGACCGCGGCGTGCTGCGCATCGCGGGCGAGCGCACCTCGACCATCCCGGGCGACGACGCCAAGGTGCAGGTGTACACGCGCGAGCGCGGCACCGGCAGCTTCGCGCGCACGATCTCGCTGCCCGACGATGTCGACCCCGCGCGCGTCAACGCCAGCTACCGCAACGGCGTGCTCCAGGTGAGCGTCGCCCGGCGCGAGTCGGCGCAACCCAAGCGCATCACCGTGCAGTGACGCGCCAGCACCGCGAAGGAGAACCCATCATGAGCGACAAGAACCCCGTGACCCGCACCGACAGCGGCCAGGAGCACGACGACGCCCGCGCCGTGCTGCCGGCGGTGGACGTGTTCGAGGACAGCGCCGGCATCACGCTGCTGGCCGACATGCCCGGCGTGCCCAAGGAGCAGCTGGAGCTGAAGGTCGAGGGCGACGCCCTGCGCATCGAAGGCGCCGTGCAGGCCCCCACGCCCGAGGGCCTGGAGGCGGTGTACGCCGAGGTGCGCGTGCCGCGCTACCGCCGCAGCTTCACGCTCAGCCGCGAGCTCGACACGACGCGCATCGAGGCCAACCTGAAGGACGGCGTGCTGACCCTGCGCATCCCCAAGCAGGCGCACGCGCAGCCGCGGCGGATCGCAGTGAACGCGGGCTGAGGACCCGGCGGCGGCGGGCGCGAGGCGAACTTTCTCGAAAGGATGAACCATGACCAAGCTTGCAGAGCAACTGAAGCAAGGCGCGGATCAGGCCTGGGAGTCGCTGGCAGAAGGCTGGCGCGAGCTCAGTGCCCGCGCCAGCGGCGCGCTGACGCGGTTCCGGCCCGCGCCGGCCGCACGCACGGCACCGTCGCCGGACCCGGCGCCATCGCCCGACCCGGGCCTGCTGCCCTTCGGCGGCTGGGCCTTCCTGGCCTCGGACGTGTTCGAGGACGACGACAAGGTGGTGGTGCGCATCGAGGCCCCCGGCATGCGGACCGAGGATTTCGATCTCGAGCTGCACCCCGACCGGCTCACGGTGCGCGGCGAGAAGCGGTCCGATCGCACGCTGAGCTCCGGCCGCTACAGCGTCGTCCAGTGCGCCTACGGCCGCTTCCGCCGCGACGTCGCGCTGCCGGTGCCCGTCCAGGCCGACCGGGCCCGCGCCAGCTACCGCGACGGCGTGCTGCGCATCGACCTGCCCAAGGCCGACGACGCCCGCGCGCGCCGCATCGCCGTCAAGGCGGCCTGAACGGGCGGCGGGATCGATCCCGCGGTGGGCCGCACAGGCTGGGCCAGCCGGGGCCGCTCAGCCTTCGCAGGCCTCCACCACCATCTGCACCCGCTGCCGGCCGTTCCATTCGTCCAGGCTCAGGCGGTAGGCCAGCCGGGCCTGCGCCGGCAGCGGCTCGGCGTGGCCGAACCAGATGGCGTCGCGCTCCTGGCCGGCATGGCGCAGGCGCAGCTTGAGGTGCTTGTCGCCCACCAGGCGCTGCTGCAGCACCTGCACCTCGTCGCAGAACAGCGGCGCCTCGAAGCCCTGGCCCCACACCTGCGCATCCAGCAGCGCCACGGTCTGGGCGTTGAACCACTCCAGCGCCAGCGGGCCGTCGGTGCGCAGCGTGCGCTGCAGGGTGGCGGCATCCAGCCCTTCGGCGGCCACCGCGCGCAGCGCCTGCGCGAATCGCCCGGTGTCGGCATCGCCCAGCGTGCAGCCCGCGGCCATCGCGTGGCCGCCGAAGCGCAGCAGCAGGCCGGGGTGGCGCTTGGCCATCAGGTCGAGCGCGTCGCGCAGGTGGAAGCCCGGGATCGAGCGGCCCGAGCCCTTGAGGTGGCCGTCGGCGCCGCGCGCGAAGACGAAGGTGGGCCGGTGCAGCCGGTCCTTCACGCGGCCGGCCACGATGCCCACCACGCCTTCGTGGAAGCTCTCGTCGAACAGCGTCACCGCCGGCGGCACGGCGCCCGGGTCGATGCCGTCGCCGGTGCCGGGCAGCTGGGCCAGCGTGCGCTCGGCCAGCTCGCGCATGCCGGCCTCGACGTCGCGCCGCTCGCGGTTGATGGCGTCCAGCTGCGCGGCCAGCTCGGCCGCGCGCGCGGCGTCGTCGGTGAGCAGGCATTCGATGCCCAGCGTCATGTCGGCCAGGCGGCCGGCGGCGTTGATGCGCGGCCCCAGGGCGAAGCCGAAATCGAAACCGGCGGCGCGCGCCGGGTCGCGCCCGGCGGCCTGGAACAGCGCCGCCACGCCGGGCTGCATGCGCCCGCTGCGGATGCGCCGCAGGCCCTGCGCCACCAGGCGCCGGTTGTTGGCGTCGAGCCGGACCACGTCGGCCACGGTGCCCAGGGCGACGAGGTCGAGCAGGCGGTCCAGGCGCGGCTGCTCGCGACCCTCGAAGGCGCCGCGCGCGCGCAGCTCGGCGCGCGTGGCCAGCAGCACGTAGAACATCACGCCCACGCCGGCCAGGGCCTTGCTGGCAAACGGGCAGCCGGGCTGGTTCGGGTTGACGATGACGTCGGCCGCGGGCAGCGCCACCGTGCCGGCTTCGTCCAGGGCCGGCAGGTGGTGGTCGGTGACCAGCACCTGCAGGCCGGCGGCGCGCGCGTGCGCCACGCCGGCCAGGCTGGCGATGCCGTTGTCCACCGTCACCAGCAGGTCGGGCCGGCCGGTGGCGGTGCGGGTGGCGGCGGCCAGCGCCAGATCGACGATGGCCGGCGTGAGGCCGTAGCCGTGCACCGCGCGGTCGGGCACCACGTAGGCCAGCGTGCCGCGCTCGGCGCCCAGCATCGCCAGGCCGCGCAGGGCCACGGCGCAGGCGGTGGCGCCGTCGCAGTCGTAGTCGGCGACGATGCAGATGCGGCGCCGCTGCTGCACCGCATCGGCCAGCAGCCGGCCGGCCTGGGCGTTGCCGGCCAGGGTGTCGGGCGGCAGCAGGCGCGCCAGGCTGTCGTCCAGCTCGTCGGCGCTGCGCACGCCGCGCGCGGCCAGCAGGCGCGCCAGCAGCGGGTGCACGCCGGCCTGCTCGAGCGCGAAGCTCACGCGCGGGGGCACGTCGCGCAGCGTCAGCATCGCAGTCTCCGCATCGTCAGGGCCCCTTCACAGCGAGGCCAGCACCGCGGCCGCATGCGGCGGCGTCCAGCGCCGGCGCAGGCGCCGCAGCAGGCCGCCGCGGCCCGGCTCGATCGCCTCGAAACGGACCCAGGCGCGCTCGCCGCACAGCGTGAGCTGCACCGGCTGGCCCCGCGCGGCGGCGGCCGCCAGCGCGGCCAGCGGCCCGGCGTCCAGCGCCTGCCACGCCTGCGCCCAGGCCGCGCGGTCGCCGGTCATCGCCGGCGTGCGCAGCCGGGCGTCCACCTGCGGCACCGGGCCCGTCACCGGCTGCGCGCGGCCGCAGCCGCTGAGCCAGAACGAATTGACGGGCAGCAGCCCCTGCGCTTCGCGCTGCGCGTTCAGCGGGTGCTCGTGCAGCAGCATCTGGACCTCGCTTTGCAGGCGCCGGATGTGCCGCGCCGCGGGGTCGCTGCCGAGCCAGGCATCGACGTTGCGGCCGACGACGCGGTCGAGCGACGCCGTGGCCAGCGTGGCCAGGCTGTCGTGCGCGGCATACCAGCGCAGCGGCGCGCCGTAGTGCAGCGCCCAGCCCGCGTCGGCGAAGAGCGCGCGCACGGCGCCGAACAGGGCGCGCGAGCCGGCCTCGTCCAGCGCCAGCGCCGCCGGGTCGACCAGGCTCACCTGGTCGGTGCCCAGGTGCCAGTGCGCAGGGGTCAGCAGGCCCCAGGCCGCCGCGCCGGTGGCGATGCCGTCGGACTGCGCCGCCTGCGCGGCAAAGGGCAGCCGGCCGGCATCACCCCGCCAGCCGAAGGCCTGCGAGAGGGCGCGTTCGTGCGGCGGCGACAGCGCCAGCTCGTCGGCCGCGTCACGCGCGGACTCGGCCAGCCGCGCCAGCAGCGCCTGCAGCACCGGCAGCGGGGGCAGGGCCGCCGGCGCCGGGTCGCGGCCCGCATCGGGTGCCGGCGCGGCGAACGGGATCAGCAGGTGCATCGCAGGATTATCCGGGCCCCCTGGGCGGCGCGCGGTGCGTGGCTTTGGGCTCGGTTAGCATCGCCGCCGCATGAACCTGCCCTACGAGTGGCAGATCGGCTGGCGCTACACGCGGGCCGGTCGCGCGGGCCGTCGCAACGGCTTCATCTCCTTCATCAGCGGGGTCTCGATGCTCGGCATCGCGCTGGGCGTGGCGGCCCTCATCATCGTGCTGAGCGTGATGAACGGCTTCCAGAAGGAGGTGCGCGACCGCATGCTCAGCGTGGTGGCGCATGTGGAGATCTTCGACGCCGGCGGCAACGCGCTGCCGGACTGGCGCGCCACCGCCGCCGCGGCGCGGCTGGACCCGCGCGTGATCGGCGCGGCCCCCTTCATCACCACGCAGGCGCTGGTGGGCCGCGGCGACGAGTTGCGCGGCGCCGTGGTGCGCGGCATCGACCCGGCGCAGGAGGGCCAGGTCACCGAGCTGGCGCGCACCCAGGCGCCGCTGCTGGCCCGGCTGCAGCCCGGGCACTGGAACATCGTGCTCGGCGCCGAGCTGGCGCGGCTGATCGACGCCCGCGTGGGCGACAAGGTCACCGTGGTCGCGCCGGGGGGCGAGGTGACGCCGGCGGGGGTGATCCCGCGCCTGAAGCAGTTCACGCTGGTGGGCACCTTCCGCGTCGGGCACTACGAGTACGACAGCGGGCTGGCGCTGATCGCGCTGGGCGATGCGGCCAAGCTGTTCCGCGTCGGCGGCCCCACCGGCGTGCAGCTGCGGCTGGCCGACCTGAACACCGCGCCCGAGGTGCGCGACAGCCTGCAGCAGCGCCTGGGCCCGGCCGTCACCGTGCGCGACTGGACGCTGAACAACCGCGCCTGGTTCGAGGCCGTGCAGGTGGAGAAGCGGATGATGTTCATCATCCTCACGCTGATCGTGGCGGTGGCCGCCTTCAACCTGGTCTCGACCCTGGTGATGACGGTCACCGACAAGCGCGCCGACATCGCGATCCTGCGCACCCTGGGCGCCAGCCCGCGCTCGATCATGGGCATCTTCGTGGTCCAGGGCGCGGCCTCGGGCGTGATCGGCACGCTGGCGGGAGTGGCCTTCGGGCTGCTGGTGGCCACCCACATCGACGTCATCGTGCCGGCCATCGAGCGGCTGCTGCACACCACCTTCCTGCCCAGCAGCATCTACCTCATCAGCCGCATGCCCAGCGACCCGATGGCCAGTGACATCGTGCCCATCGCGCTGATCTCGCTGGCGCTGGCCTTCGTGGCCACGCTCTACCCGAGCTGGCGCGCCAGCCGCGTCAACCCGGCCGAGGCCCTGCGCTATGAGTGAGGAACCGGCCGCCTTCGAGGGCCCCGTGCTGCGGGCCACCGCGCTGCACAAGCGCTTCGTCGAAGGCCGCGGCGACAGCGCGCTGGACGTGACGGTGCTGCGGGGCGTGAGCCTGACGGTGGCGCGCGGCGACACGCTGGCGGTGGTGGGGGCCTCGGGCGCCGGCAAGAGCACGCTGCTGCACCTGCTGGGCGGGCTGGACCTGCCCAGCGCGGGGCGGGTCGAGCTCATGGGGCGCGACTTCGCCGGCATGGACCCCGCCGCGCAGGGCCGCTGGCGCAACCGGCACCTGGGCTTCGTCTACCAGTTCCACCACCTGCTGCCCGAGTTCAGCGCCCTGGACAACGTGGCGATGCCGCTGCGCATCCGGCGCCAGCCGGTGGCCCGGGCGCGGGCGCAGGCGCGCGCGATGCTGGCCCAGGTGGGGCTGGCCGACCGGCTGGCGCACCACCCGGCCCAGCTCTCGGGCGGCGAGCGCCAGCGCGTGGCCATCGCCCGCGCGCTGGTCACGCAGCCGGCCTGCGTGCTGGCCGACGAGCCCACCGGCAACCTCGACCGCGCCACCGCCGACGGCGTGTTCCAGCAGATGCTGGCGCTGGCGGGCGAGCACGGCACGGCCTTCGTCGTCGTCACCCACGACCACAGCCTGGCCGCCCGCTGCGCGCAGACCCTGACCCTGGGCTGACCGGTGCTCGACCCCCTGCCGGCACGGCACGGCCGGCACCCGTAGACTCGGTCGGTGCACCTGTTGAACGCCGACCTCCACTGCCACAGCAATGTCTCCGACGGCACCCTGACCCCCGAAGCGCTGGCCGCGCGCGCGCTGGCCGGCGGGGTCGAGTTGTGGTCGCTGACCGATCACGACGAGCTCGGCGGCCAGCAGCGCGCGCGCGATGCCGCGCTGGCGCTGGGCCTGGCCTACCTCACCGGCACCGAGATCTCGGTCAGCTTCGCGGGCGAGACGGTGCATATCGTGGGCCTGGGCTTCGACGCCGACGACCCCGCCTTGCAGCAAGGCCTGGCCGCCACCCGCAGCGGCCGGCGCGAGCGCGCGCAGCGCATGGCCGACGGCCTGGCGCGCGCCGGCATCGGGGGCGCGTTCGAGGGCGCGCTGCGCTACGCGGGCAACCCCGAGCTGATCTCGCGCACGCATTTCGCGCGCTTCCTGGTCGACAGCGGGGTCTGCCCCGACACGCACAGCGTGTTCCGCCGCTACCTCACCGAAGGCCATCCCGGCTACGTGCCGCATGCCTGGGCGCGGCTGGGCGATGCGGTGCGCTGGATCGTCGATGCCGGCGGCATCGCGGTCATCGCGCACCCGGGCCGCTACCGCTACACGCCGACCGAGGAATACGCGTTGTTCACCGAGTTCATCGCCCACGGCGGCCAGGCGGTGGAGGTGACGACGGGCAGCCACAGCGCAGCCGAGCAGCTGCGCTATGCCGACACCGCGATCGAGTTCGGCCTGCTGGCCTCGCGCGGCAGCGACTTCCATTCGCCCGGCGAGAGCCGCACCGAGCTGGGCGCGCTGCCCGATCTGCCGGGGCGGCTGACGCCCGTGTGGCAGGCGCTGGCACCACGCATCCAGCGCGCGCCGGCCTGAAGCACCTTTCCGTCGATTCCCGAAGTCGACTACAATCGCGGGCTTGGCTTTGCCGCAAGGTGGGGCCATGGTTTCGATCCCCGTTCATCCCCTTCGGCCTTGGCCGCTCTGCTCGTACCGAGAGCGCGCGTCTTCATCGGGTCGGCGGCGATGCCGTCGCTGTCACCCGGCACCGGGCTCGCTTCGAGCCCACGCCCACCCTGCGACCCCACCCCGTGGCCCGTCAATCGATGACATGGCCGCGTAGGCTCGCCTGTGCGCGTGCCGAGAGCTGAAGAAAGATCCGAGATGAGCTTCGAACCCCTGAACCTGCACGAGACGCTGACCCGCGCCCTGGCCGCGGCCGGCTACACCGCGCCCACCGACGTGCAAGCCACCGCCATCCCGCCCGCGCTGGCCGGGCAGGACCTGATGGTCTCCAGCCGCACCGGCAGCGGCAAGACCGCCAGCTTCATGCTGCCGGCGCTGACCCGCGTGCTGGCCAGCCGCCAGGCCGCCGTGAAGACGCGCGGCCCGCGCGTGCTGGTGCTCACGCCCACGCGCGAGCTGGCCATGCAGGTCGCCAAGGCCGCCAGCGACTACGGCCGCTACGTGCCGGGGCTGCGCGTGGCCACCGTCGTGGGCGGCGTGCCCTACGGCGCCCAGCTGGCCGCGCTACGCGGCCCGCTGGACATCCTGATCGCCACCCCCGGCCGCCTGATCGACCACCTGGGCTCGGGCAAGGCGATGCTGGGCAACATCGAGATGCTGGTGCTGGACGAGGCCGACCGCATGCTCGACATGGGCTTCATCGACGACATCAAGCACATCGTCGAAGCCACGCCCAAGCAGCGCCAGACCGTGATGTACAGCGCCACCTTCGCCGGCCACGTCGGCCGCCTGGCCGCCGAGCTGCTGCGCGAGCCGCAGCGCATCGAAGTGAGCTCGCAGACCGAAGTGCACGGCGACATCGAGCAGCGCCTGCACTGGGCCGACGACTTCGAGCACAAGAACGCGCTGCTCGACCACATCCTGACCGAGCGCAGCGTCGACCAGGCGCTGGTGTTCACCAGCACCCAGCGCGACGCCGACTGGCTGGCCGACCGGCTGCACGAGCTGGGCCACAAGGTGGCCAGCCTGCACGGCGGCATGCCGCAAGGCCGGCGCAACCGCGTGCTGCAGGGCCTGCGCAGCCAGCACCTGCGCGTGCTGGTGGCCACCGACGTGGCCGCGCGCGGCATCGACGTGCCCACCATCAGCCACGTGATCAACTTCGGCCTGCCGATGAAGGAAGAGGACTACGTGCACCGCATCGGCCGAACGGGGCGCGCTGGCCGCACGGGCCTGGCGGTGACGCTGGCCGAGCGGCGCGACAGCGGCATGATCCACCGCATCCAGCGCTACACCACGCAGCGCATCCCGATGGCCACCATCGAAGGCCTGGAGCCCAAGCGCCCCGAGCCGCGGCCGGCGCCCGCGCCGGGCCTGCCCTATGGCGCCAAGCCGGGTGGCAAGCCGGGTGCGCGACCGGCCGGCAAGGGATTCGGCCCGCGCCCGGGCGGCAAGCCCTTCAAGCCGGCGGGCAAGACCTACTCGAAGGCCGGGCCGCGGCCGGCGCGCTGAGCCCCCCCGGCCCTGACCGGCAGGCGCCCCTCGCGGGCGCCTTTTTCATGCCCTAGACCGCCAGCAGCTCCACCTCGAACACCAGCGTCGCGTTCGGCGGGATCACGCCGCCGGCGCCACGCGCGCCGTAGCCGAGCTCGGGCGGGATCGTCAGCACGCGCGTGCCGCCCACCTTCATGCCCTGCACGCCTTCGTCCCAGCCGCGGATGACCTCGCCGCCGCCCAGGCCGAAGCCGAAGGGCTGGCCGCGGTCCTTGCTGCTGTCGAACTTGGCGCCGCGCGAGTGCTTGGCCTGCGGGTCATGCAGCCAGCCGGTGTAGTGCACGCGCACGCGGCTGCCGGCGGCGGCTTCGGCGCCGGTGCCGGTGACGGTGTCTTCGTACTGCAGGCCCGAGGGGGTGGTGGTCATCGACGGCTCCGTGTGGCAAAGGCCGCGATGATGCCAGCCCAGGCCGGCACGGCCTGGGCGAGCCATGCGCCGGGACCCGCGGCCTCGATGCGCGGCAGGCCGAGCACCGTGCCGGCGGCCTGCAGGGCGGCCACGGGATCGCGCAGGTCCAGGGGCTCGGCCCCGTTCTGCTTGCTCAGCTTGCGGCCATCGGCCGCCCGCACCAGCGGCAGGTGCAGATAGCGCGGCGCGGGCACGCCCAGCGCACGCTGCAGCAGGATCTGGCGCGGCGTGTTGTCGGCCAGGTCTTCCCCGCGCACGACATCGGTGATGCCCTGCGCCGCGTCGTCGACCACCACCGCCAGCTGGTAGGCCCACAGGCCGTCGGCGCGCTGCAGCACGAAGTCGCCCACGGCCTGCGCCACGTCCTGCTGCTGCGGGCCCAGGCGGCGGTCGTGCCAGTGCACCGGGCCCGCGATGCCCTGGACGCCGGTGTCCCGGGCGTCGACGCGAAAGCGCCACGCCCGCGCCGGCCGCCCCTGCAGCCCGCCGCGGCAGGTGCCGGGGTACGGCGTCTCGGCCTCGGGCGGCCAGCGCACGCCGCGCGCGGCCCAATGGGCCTCGATGTCCTTGCGCGTGCAGGCGCAGGGGTAGGCCCGGCCCGCCGCGCGCAGTGCCTCGAGCGCGGCGCCATAGGCCGGGCCGCGCGCCGACTGGCGCAGCGGCGGCGCATCGGCCACCAATCCGCAGGCGGCCAGCTGGCCCAGGATCGCGGCCTCGGCGCCGGCCACGCAGCGCGGCGTGTCGGTGTCCTCGATGCGCAGCAGCCAGCGGCCGCCGTGCGCGCGCGCATCGAGCCAGCTGCCCAGCGCGGCCACCAGCGAGCCCGCGTGCAGTGGCCCGGTGGGCGAAGGCGCGAAGCGCCCGCGGTAGGGACCGCTGGCGGCCGCCGCGGCCGGCGCCATTCAGCGCAGCGAGCCGGCGTGGCGCTCGATCAGCGCCTGCCGCGTGGTGGGGCTCTCCAGCTGCGCCAGCCACCATTGCAGCGCCCGGCCCAGGCCGGTGGCGCCGCGGTCGGCGCGCCAGGCGTAGTGCAGGGTCACCACGCGCGCGCCGCGCACGGTGTCCTTGCGCACCAGGTGGCCGGCCTCCAGGTGCGGCCGCGCCAGCGGCTCGGGCACGAAGCCGCTGCCCAGGCCGCGCAGCAGCGCCTCGAGCTTGGCGCGCATGCTGGGCACGGTCAGCACGTCCTGGCCCGGCAGCAGGTTCACCGTCATCGGCGTCAGGCGCTGCGCGGTGTCGGCCACGGCCACCGCGCGGTGGTGCACCAGCTGCTCGTCGGTCAGCGGCCCGGGGGCCTCGGCCAGCGCGTGGTGCGGCGCCAGGCAGTAGATGAAGGGCATGTCGCCCAGCGGCCGCAGCTCGATGCCGCCGGGGTTGTCGTGGTGGGCGCCGACGCCGATGGCCAGGTCGGCCTGGCCCGTGACCAGGGCCTCCCAGGTGCCGGCCAGCACCTCGGTGCGCAGCCGCAGCTGGGTGGCCGGCGCGCCCTGCTCGCCGCCGCGCTCGTCGACCACGCGCACCTCGAAGAAGGCCTGCACCAGCTCGAACAGGGTCGGCACCGAGACCAGGTCCTCGACGCTGATCGACAGCTGCGCCTCCCAGCCGCAGGCGACGCGGCGCACGCGGTTGGCCACCGCGTCCATCTCCTGCAGCAGGCGCCGCCCCCCGTGCAGCAGCTCGGCCCCGGCGGCGGTGAGCTGGGCCTGGCGCGAGCTGCGGTCGAACAGCAGCACGTCCAGCGTCTCCTCGAGCTGGCGCACGCTGTACGTCAGCGCCGAGGGCACCTTGCCGAGCTCGCGCGCCGCGGCGGCAAAGCTGCCGGTGCGGGCGATGGCGTCCATCATCACCAGCGCGTCGGGCGTGAGGGCGTGCAGTCGGGCGGCCATGGCTTCATCTTATTTGAACGGGCTCGTCAACGCCGTCCAGCCCCGGCCGCGCAGGCGCTGCCTACAGTGCAGGCAACCCAGAGGCGCCGCCATGCTCACCCTGCGCAAATCAGCCGACCGCGGCCATGCCGACCACGGCTGGCTCGACAGCTTCCACAGCTTCTCGTTCGCCGACTACCACGACCCGGCGCACATGGGCGTGGGCAACCTGCGCGTGATCAACGAGGACCGCATCGCCCCGGGCACCGGCTTCGGCACCCATGGCCACCGCGACATGGAGATCCTCAGCTACGTCCTGGCGGGCGCCCTGGCGCACAAGGACAGCCTGGGCCAGGGCGGCGCGGGCGGCGTGATCCGCCCCGGCGACGTGCAGCGCCTGAGCGCCGGCACCGGCGTGCGCCACAGCGAGTTCAACCACGCCAGCGACCAGACCACGCACTTCCTGCAGATCTGGCTCCTGCCGTGGCGCAACGGCATCGAACCGGGCTACGAGCAGAAGCACTTCGACGCCGCCGCCAAGCGCGGCCGGCTGGCGCTGATCGCCTCGCCCGACGGCCGCGAGGGCTCGCTGACGATCCATGCCGACGCCAGCCTGCGCGCCGGCCTGTTCGACGGCGCCGAGCGCGCCGAACTGGCACTCGATCCGGCGCGCATCGCCTACGTGCACCTGGTGCGCGGCGGCCTGCGCGTGAACGACCGCCCCCTGCAGGGCGGCGACGCGCTGCGGCTCGACCGCGAGCCCCGCCTGGTGCTCGAAGGCGGCGAGTCCGCCGAGGTGCTGGTGTTCGACCTCGCGCCCTAACTTCAACAGTCAACTGACCCCGGAGCATCTGCCATGAACTCGACCACCCCGATCGCCGCCCCCGTGGCCGCCCTGGCCCGCGTGCTGCTGGCGCTGATGTTCATCCTGGCCGGCGCGGCCAAGTTCGCCGGCCTGGCCGGCACCGCCGGCTACATCGCCAGCAAGGGCCTGCCCGCGCCGATGCTGCTGGCGGTGGCCGCCGGCACGCTCGAACTGCTGGGTGGCCTGGCGCTGGCAGTGGGCTTCCAGGCGCGGTGGGCGGCGCTGGCGCTGGGGCTGTTCACGCTCGCCGTGACGCCCATCTTCCACGCCTTCTGGGCCGTGCCGGCCGACCAGGCCATGGTCACCCAGCTGCTGTTCATGAAGAACATCTCCGTGGCCGGAGGCCTGTTCTTCGTGTTCTCGCTCGGCGCCGGCCCGGCCAGCCTCGACGCCCGCCGCGGCTGACGGCGCCCGCACCGACCGCGGCCCCGGCCCCGCATTTTTCCAACGCCCCTCCAGGAGTACCCGCATGAGCAAGATCGTGATCGTCTACCACAGCGGCTACGGCCACACCAAGAAGGTGGCCGAGGCCGTGGCCGAAGGCAGCGGCGGCACGCTGCTGGCCATCGACGCCGAAGGCAACCTGCCCGAAGGCGGCTGGGAGCAGCTCGCCGCCGCCACCACCATCGTCTTCGGCTCGCCCACCTACATGGGCAGCGTGAGCTGGCAGTTCAAGAAGTTCGCCGACGCCTCGTCCAAGCCCTGGTTCGGCCAGGTCTGGAAGGACAAGCTCGCCGCCGGCTTCACCAACTCGGCCACCCTCAACGGCGACAAGTTCTCGACCCTGCACTACCTGTTCACGCTGAGCCAGCAGCACGGCATGTTCTGGGTCGGCACGGGCATGCTGCCGATGAACGCCAAGCGCCACACCCGCGACGACCTCAACAACCTGGGCAGCAGCGCCGGCCTGATCACGGCCACGCCCTCGGACGCCTCGGTCGACGAGATGGTGCCGGGCGACATCGCCACCGCCAAGGCCTTCGGCAAGCGCGTCGCCGAGGCCAGCGCGCGCTGGGCCTGAGCTTCGGGAGCGCTACGCCTGCGCGTAGCGCTCGCGCGCCAGCGCCGCGCCCGCGGCCAGGGCCTGCAGCTTGGCCTCGGCCACGGCCCGGCCCATGGGCGCCAGGCCGCAGTTGGTGCAGGCGATGAGCCGCTCGCGCGGCACGAACTGCAGCGCGCGGCCGATGGTGTCGGCCACTTCCTCGGGCGTCTCGATGGCGTCGCTGGCGACGTCGATCACGCCGACCATCACTTCCTTGCCCTGCAGCAGCGCCATCAGCTCGGGCGGCACGTGCGAGTGGATGCACTCCAGGCTGACCTGGTCGATGCGGCTGGCGGCCAGCGCCGGGAACACCCGCTCGTACTGGCGCCATTCCTGGCCGAGCGACTGCTTCCAGTCGATGTTGGCCTGGATGCCGTAGCCGTAGCAGATGTGCACGGCCGTCTTGCAGCTGAGCCCCTGCGCCGCGCGCTCCAGCGCCTGCACGCCCCAGGTCGCGGCCTCGTCGAGGTAGACGTTGAAGGCCGGCTCGTCGAACTGGATCACGTCGACGCCGTCGGCCTGCAGCGCCAGGGCCTCCTGGTTCAGCAGCTCGGCAAAGGCCATCGCCATCTGCACGCGGTCGCCATAGCAGCGGTCGGCCACGGTGTCGACGATGGTCATCGGGCCGGGCAGCGTGAACTTGATCCGGCGCTTCGTGTGCGCGCGCAGGAAGCGGGCCTCGACCGCGTGCACGCGGCCGCGCAGCCGCAGCGGCGCCACCACCTGCGGCACCATCGCCTTGTAGCGGTCGCCGCGGATGCCCATCTCGACCTTGTGCGCGAAGTCGATGCCGTCCACCCGCTCGAGGAAGCCGTGCACGAAATGCTGCCGGCTCTGCTCGCCGTCGCCGATCACGTCCAGGCCGGCATCCTCCTGGGCCTTGATCCAGAGCAGCGTGGCATCGAGCTTGGCCTGCGCCAGGGCCTGGCCCTCGCCGAGCCACTGCGGCCACAGCTTGCCGGTCTCGGCCAGCCAGGCAGGTTTGGGCAGGCTGCCGGCGATGGCGGTGTCGAACATTGGGGTCTCCGTGTCGGAATGCGGGGCCGAGGGTACCCCAGCAGCCGGCCCTGCGGGTCGGCGCGCGATACTTCGGGCTACCCGCCCAAGCGCCGGCCCGCAGCGGCCGCATGCCGTCGATGGACAGGCCCCACGCCTCAGCACCCGAACCTTCCGCCCCGGACACCCGCGCCATCGACACCCTGCTCTTCGACGCCGCCCCGGTGGCGCTGGTGCATCTGGGGCCCGACCGCCGCGTGCGGACCGCCAACCGGGCGGCGCAGGCGCTGCTGGGCCCGGCGCTGCACCCGGGCAGCCCCTGGGCACCCGACCCGGCCAGCCTGCAGGTGCGCAGCCAGCCGCTGGCCGACGGCGGCTGGGTGCTGGCCGTGGAGGTGGCCGCGCAGGCGGCCGCGCCCGCACCGCAGGCCGACGCCAACCCCGAGGCGCAGCTGGCCCTGGCCGCCACGCTGAGCAAGCTGGCCATCTGGCGCCACGATCTGGCCACCGACCGCGTGCAGTACAACGACCAGGCCTACCGATTGCTGGGCCTGGCGCCACGCCCCGAGGGTCTGCACATCGGCGAGATCCGGGCCCTGACCCACGCCGACGACCTGCCGCGGGTGCTCGAGTCCAACGCCCTGGCGCTGCGCAACGGCGAGCCGGCCGACCTGCACGTGCGCTACCGCCAGTCCGACGGCAGCTGGCGCCACGTGCTGACGCGCCGCATCCTGCAGCGAGACGCCGACGGCCGGCCCATCGCCTTCCTGGGCGTGGCGCTCGATATCACCGAGCGCATCGAGCAGGAGCGCCGCGCCGACGAGGCCACGCGCCGCTTCGAGATGGTCACGCGCGCCGCCGGCATCGGCTACTGGCAGCTCGACGCGGGCGCCGAGCGTGCGGTCTGGAGCCCCGAGCTGCGGGCGCTGTTCGCGCTGCCGCCGGCGCAGCCGGTGCCCACGCTGCAAGAGTGGCTGCAGCGCTGCGTGCACGAGGACGATCGCGACGAGGTGCGGCAGCGCCTGGCGCAGTGGGTCGCCAGCGGCGACGAGAGCCTGGCGCTGGCGCTGCGGATCGTGCGCCACGACGGCGCGGTGCGGCACGTCGCGACCCATTCGCACCAGCCCCGCCGCGCGGCGGGGCCCCCGGACGGCCGCAGCCTGTTCGGCATCGTCATCGACGTCACCGAGCGGCGCGAGGCCGAGCTGGCCCTGCGCAGCGCCTCCGAGAGCGCCGCGCTGGTGGCGCGCAGCGTGGGCCTGGGCACCTGGTCGCTCGACCCGCAGACGGGCGAGGCGCGCTGGGACGCCCAGATGTGGGTGCTGCGCGGCCGCCCGCCGCAGCCGCGCGCGATGACGCTGGAAGAACGGCGCGCCTGCCAGCACCCCGACGACCGCGAGACCTTCGGCCGCATCCTGGCCCAGGCGATCGAGCAGGGCACGCCAGTGGAGCAGGAGTTCCGCGTCATCTGGCCCGATGGCAGCGTGCACTGGCTGGCCTCGCGCTCGCTCGAGCTGGTCGACGCGCACAGCGGGCGGCGCCGGCGCATCGGCGTCAACTGGGACGTGACCGACAGCCGCAATGCCGCCGCCGCGCGCCAGGCCAGCGAGCTGGCCCGCCGCGAGAGCCAGGCCAAGTCGCGCTTCCTGGCGCGCATGAGCCACGAGCTGCGCACGCCGCTGAACGCGGTGCTGGGCTTCTCGCAGCTGCTGCTGGCCGACGATCGCGGCGCCGACCCCGCGGCGGCCACGCGCCGGCGCCGCCTGCAGCACGTGCGCCTGGCCGGCCAGCACCTGCTGACGCTCATCAACGACGTGCTCGACCTGTCCAGCCTGGAAAGCGGCGAGCTGCGCATCGCCCTGCAGCCGGTGGCCCTGGAGCCGCTGGTGGCCGACACGCTGCCGCTGCTGGCGCCGCTGCGCGACCGCCACCGCGTGCGCCTGCGCACCGGCGCGCTGGGCCTGCGCGTGATGGCCGACGGCACGCGGCTGCGCCAGGTGCTGCTGAACCTGCTCACCAACGCCATCAAGTACAACCAGGCCGACGGCGAGGTGCTGGTCGAGGCCTTCGAGCAGGGCCCGCTGGTGTGCCTGCGCGTGGCCGACACCGGGCCCGGGCTGAGCCCGGCGCAGCTGTCGCAGCTGTTCGAGCCCTTCAACCGCCTGGGGCGTGCCGAGGCCGAGGCGGTCGAGGGCACCGGCATCGGCCTGACCATCGTCAAGGCGCTGGTCGAGCACATGGGCGGCACGGTGCAGGTGCACAGCCGGCAGGGCCAGGGCAGCGCCTTCGAGGTGCGCCTGGCCGCCGCACCGCCCGGGGCGGTGGACGAACCCGGGCCGCCGACTACCGCCGCCGGCCTGCTGGAAGCGGCCCCGGCCGCCGCAGGCGCCGCCGTGCGGCGGCTGCTCTACATCGAGGACAACCCGGTGAACGCGATGATCATCGCCGAGCTGCTGGGCCGCCGCCCCGACCTCGAGCTGCAGATCGCGGTCGACGGCGCCAGCGGCGTGCAGCAGGCGCTGGCGCGGCCGCCCGACCTCATCCTGCTCGACATGCAGCTGCCCGATTTCGACGGCTTCGAGGTGCTGCGCCGGCTGCGCGCGCAGCCGGCCACGGCGGGCATCCCGTGCGTGGCGCTGTCGGCCAACGCCATGCCCGACGACATCCAGCGCGCGCTGCAGGCCGGCATCGCCGACTACTGGACCAAGCCGCTGGACTTCAAGGCCTTCGTGCAGGCGCTCGACCAGCGCCTGGGGCTCAGGGCGTGAGCGGCTCGGGCACCAGCCCGCGCTTGGCCAGCAGCGGCGCCACGGTGGGGGCGCGGCCGCGGAAGGCCTGGTAGGCCGCGCCCGGCTCGACGCTGTTGCCGCTGGCGTAGACGTGGCGCCGCAGGCGCGCCGCCACCGCCGGATCGAAGGCGCTGCCGGCTTCGCGGAAGGCCCCGAAGCCGTCGGCATCCAGCACCTCGGCCCACAGGTACACGTAGTAGCCGGCGGCGTAGCCGCTGCCGGCGAACAGGTGCTGGAAGTGCACCAGCCTGTGGTTCAGCCCCACGCCGTGCGGCAGGCCCTGGGCCTGCAGCAGCCCGGCCTCGAAGGCGCACAGGTCGGCCGGCGGCTCGGCCTCGGGCAGCGCGTGCACCGCCAGGTCGACGATGGCGCTGGCGGTGTAGCGCACGGTCTCGTAGCCCTGGTTGAAGCGCTGCGCGCGCTGCAGCCGCTGCACCAGCCCGGCCGGGATGGGCTCGCCGGTGCGCCAGTGGCGGGCGTGGCGCTGCAGCACCTCGGGCTCGGCGATCCAGTGCTCGAAGATCTGCGAGGGCAGCTCGACGAAATCGCGCAGCACCTGGGTGCCCGACAGGCGCTCGTAGCGGACGTCGGACAGCAGCCCGTGCAGGCCGTGGCCGAACTCGTGGAACAGCGTGCGCGCGTCGTCCAGCGACAGCAGCGTGGGCTCGCCGGGGGCGCCGCGCGCGAAGTTGTTGTTGTTCAGGATCACCGGCAGCTGCGCGCCCACGCGGCCGTCGGGCCCCCGGGCGTTGCGGCTCTGCCAGCGCAGCGCGCTCATCCAGGCGCCGCTGCGCTTGTTGGGCCGCGCGTAGTTGTCCTGCAGGAAGACGCCCCGCAGCGTGCCGTCGGCATCGCGCACCTCGTAGGCCTGGACGTCGGGGTGGTAGACGGGGATGTCGGCCCGCGGCTCGAAGCGCAGGCCGAACAGGCGGCCGGCGCAATCGAAGGCGGCGGCGGCCACGCGGCCGAGTTCGAAGTACGGCTTGACCTCGGCATCGTCGATGGCGTAGCGCTCGCGCCGCACCCGCTCGGCCCAGAAGCGCCAGTCCCAGGGCTCGATCGGCGCGCCGGGCGGGCCCGCGGCCAGCGCGGGCTCGGCCTGCCTCTGTGCCGCCAGGGCCGCGCGCTCGCGCTCCACCGCGGCCAGCGCGCGCGGCCACACCTCGTCCAGCAGCCCTTGCACGGCGGCCCGGTTGCCGGCCATGGTGTCGACGAGCGCGAAGTCGGCGTAGCAGGCGTGGCCGTGCAGGCGTGCCTGCTCGTTGCGCAGGCGCAGGATGTCGCGCGCCACCTCGCGGTTGTCGTGCTCGCCGGCGTGCTCGCCGCGGCCGACCCAGGCACGCCAGGCCTGCTCGCGCAGGTCTGGCCGCGTCGACGCGGTGAGGAAGGGCACCACCAGCGAGCGCGCCAGCGTCAGCGCCGGCCCGGGCAGTCCGCGCTCGGCACCGGCCTGGCGCAGGGCGGCGCGCAAGGCCTCGGGCAGGCCCGCCAGATCGGCCTCGCCCTGCAGCGCCAGGTGCCACGTCGACTCGTCGTGCAGCACGTTCTGGGCGAAGCGCGTGGTCAGCCGCGCCAGCGACTGCATCACCTCCGCATAGCGCTGCTGCGCCGCCGGCGACAGGCTGGCACCGGCGCGCACGAAATCGAGGTGCAGCCGCTCGAGCAGGCGCAGCGCCTCGGGCGCCAGGCCCAGGCTGTCGCGCCGCGCGTGCAGCGCGGCCACGCGCGCGAACAGCGCCGCGTCCATGTACACGGCGCTGTGGTGCGCCGCCAGCGGGGCGGCCAGGGCACGCTGCACGGCCTGCAGCTCGGGGCTGGTGGCCGATGCGGTGAGGTTGTGGAACACCGCCGCCACGCGTCCCAGCAGGGCGCCCGCGCGGTCGAACGCGGCCACGGTGTTCTCGAAGTCCGGGGGCGCCGGGTCGGCGGCGATGGCGGCGAGTTCGCGCCGGTGCTCGCGCATCGCCGCCTCGAGCGCGGGCTGGAAGTGGGCGGCCTGCAGGCGCGAAAACGGGGGCAGGCCGTGCGGCGCGTCCCAGGGCTGCAGCAGCGGGTTGGCTTCGTTGTCGTCCATGGATGGTCGCGCCTGCAGTGCGCCTGCGCCGCGCGTCACTGCCCTTTCTTGATCGCGATCTCGTCGTTCTCGCGGTAGCGGCGGTCGCCGCACGAGGTGACCCAGGCGGTGCGCTCGGTCTCCAGCGACTTGGCCGATTCGTTCAGGGTGTTGTTGCGCTGGTTCCAGTCGGCCACCTTGGCGTCCAGCGCCGCCGCCTTGGCGTTGAAGGCCGCGATCGTGCCCTGGCTGTCGGCGCTGAGCTGCGCCTTGTCGGCCTCCAGCACCTTGCGCTCGGCCTGCAGGTCTTCGCGCTCCTTGTCGAGCGCGGCGCGCGCCTGCTCGGCCTTGTCGCCGCGCGGGGGCGAGGCGTTGAAGTCGGCCACGCGCTGGTTCCAGCTCTGCACCTTGTCGCCGTAGGCCTTCATGCGTGCGTTCAGGTCGGCCACCTTCAGGTGCAGCGCGTCGATCGGCGCGCGCTCGGTGCGCAGGCTCTCGCGCTCGGCGGTGATGGCGTCCTTCTCCTTGGACAGCGCGGTCCGCTGGGCTTCCTGGGTGTCGAGCTGGGTTTGGATCGAGGCTTCCTTGGCGAAGCAGGCGCGCAGCTCTTCGCGCGTCAGCAGCGGCCCGCCGCCCTTGCCGCCGTTGATGGTCAGGGTGCGCCCGCCGGCGGCCGGCGCCGCGGGCTTGGCCGCGGTCTGCGCCCGGGCCGGGGCGGCCGGCACCAGGCCACCGACCAGTCCACCCACCAGGGCCGCCGTCAAGCCGGCCGCCCGCACACGCGTGTTCACCTTCATCGCAAGCTTTCGTTCCAGGGTCGCCAGGGGGTCGCCATGATGCCATCCCCGGCCGCCCGGCCCCGGCGCTGTGGCACAGTGCGCAGCTTTGCCATGGCCCTCAAATCCACCGTCTACCGAGCCGGCGTGCAGATCGCCGACATGGACCGCGCGGTCTATGCCAGCCACGCGCTGACGCTGGCCCGCCACCCGTCGGAGACCGACGAGCGGCTGATGGTGCGGCTGCTGGCCTTCGCGCTGCACGCGCCGGCCAGCGACGACGACGGCGCGCTGGCCTTCGCACGCGGCCTGTCCGACAGCGACGAGCCCGACCTGTGGCAGCACAGCCTGGACGGCCGGCTGCGGCAGTGGATCGAGGTGGGCCAGCCCGACGAGCGCCGGCTGGCGCGCGCCTGCGGTCGCGCCGACGGGGTGGTGCTGTACGTCTACAGCCAGGCGGCCGCCATCTGGTGGGCCGGCATCGCGGGCAAGGTGGCGCGCCTGGCCAACCTGCAGGTGTGGCAGCTGCCGGCGGCGCAGAGCCAGGCCCTGGCCGCCCTGGCCGAGCGCAACATGCAGCTGCAGGTGACGGTGCAGGACGGCCAGGTCTGGGTCGGCAACGGTGCCGTGAGCGTCGAAGTCGACCCGATCGCCCTGAAGGCGGGCCGGCCGTGAATCGCCGCCGGCCCCTGCGCCTGCGCGCTGCCGCTGGCCTGGCCGCCGCCCTGGCGCTGACGGCCGGCGCCCTGGCCGGCCCGGCCCCCGCCACCGTTTCCGCCTCCGCAGCTTCCACCCCCGCCATGAACCTGACCGATCAACCCGACCCCTACCGCTGGCTCGAAGACGTGCAGGGCGCGCGCGCACTGCAGTGGGTGCAGGCGCACAACGCCCGCACGGAGCAGGTGCTGCAGGCCACGCCCGGCTTCGACGCGCTGCGCGACAGCCTGCGCGAGGTGCTGGATTCGCGGGCGCAGATTCCCTACGTCAGCCGCCGCGGCGACTGGCTCTACAACCTCTGGCGCGACGCCGACCACCCGCGCGGCCTGTGGCGGCGCACCACGCTGGCGGAGTACCGCCGGCCCGAGCCCGCCTGGGAGACGGTGATCGACGTCGACGCGCTGGGCCGCGCCGAGGGCGAGAACTGGGTCTGGGGCGGCGCCACCTGCCTCGGACCGAGCTACCGCCGCTGCCTGGTGGCGCTGTCGCGCGGCGGCGCCGACGCGCGCGTGGTGCGCGAGTTCGACACCGTGGACAAGCGCTTCGTCGAAGGCGGCTTCGCGCTGCCCGAGGCGAAGTCGCAGCTGGAGTGGATCGACGCCGACCACGTGTACGTGGGCACCGATTTCGGGCCCGGCTCGATGACCGCCTCGGGCTATCCGCGCCTCATCAAGCGCTGGACGCGGGGCCAGCCGCTGGCCAGCGCCGTGACGGTGTTCGAGGCGCGGCCCGACGATGTCTACGCCTACGCCAGCGTCGACGCGACGCCGGGCCATGAACGCACGGTGTTCGGCCGCGCGATCGACTTCTACACCGTGCAGCTGTCGCTGCTGCAGGGCGACCGGCTGGTGCCGATCGACAAGCCGCCCGATGCCAAGCTGTCGTTCCAGCGCGACCTGGTGCTGATCGAGCTGCGCAGCAGCTGGACCGTGGGCGGCCGCACCTGGCCCGGCGGCTCGCTGCTGGTGGGCGACGCGGCGGCCTGGCTGCGCGGCGAGCGCCGGCTCACGGCGCTGTTCACGCCCACGCCCACGCGCTCGCTGGCCGACTACAGCGTCACCGGCCGCGCGGTGCTGCTGGACGTGCTGGACAACGTGGCCAGCCGGGTCGAGGAATGGACCCGCGCCGCAGCGCCCGCGGGCGACACCGCCGACACCGCCGACGTCGCCGACGCGGCCTGGCAGCGGCGCGAGGTGCGCGCGCCCTACCCCGGCCACATCACCGTCACCGCGCTGTACGACCCGCTGCTGAAGGCCGACCCGCTGGCCGAGGACTACCTGCTCAACGTGGCCGATTTCCTCAGCCCCGATTCGCTGCAGCTGGGCCGCGCCGGCAGCGACCTGCGCCAGACGCTGAAGTCGCGGCCCGGCTTCTTCGACGCCGCCGGCCTGCGCGTGGAACAGCGCTTCGCGCGCAGCAAGGACGGCACCCGCGTGCCCTACTTCGTGATCTGGCCCAAGGGGGCGAAGGCCGACGGCGACAACCCGACCCTGCTCTACGGCTACGGCGGCTTCGAAGTTTCGATGACGCCGTTCTACTCGGGCATCGTGGGCCGCGCCTGGACCACGCGCGGCGGCGTCTACGTGCTGGCCAACATCCGCGGCGGCGGCGAGTTCGGCCCCGCCTGGCACCAGGCCGCGGTGAAGGCGAACAAGCAGCACAGCTTCGACGACTTCGAGGCCGTGGCCGAGGACCTGATCGCGACCCGCGTCACGCGGCCGGCGCGGCTGGGCATCGAGGGCGGCAGCAACGGCGGCCTGCTGGTGGGCGCCGTGATGCTGCAGCGGCCCGAGCTGTTCAACGCCGTCGTCTGCCAGGTGCCGCTGCTGGACATGCGGCGCTACACCCACCTGCTGGCCGGCGCTTCGTGGATGGCCGAGTACGGCGACCCCGACCGGCCCGACGAATGGGCCTGGATCGCGCGCTACAGCCCGTACCAGAACGTGCGCGCCGACATGAAGCTGCCCAGGGTGCTGTTCACCACCAGCACGCGCGACGACCGCGTGCACCCCGGCCATGCGCGCAAGATGGCCGCGCTGATGCAGGCCCAGGGCCACGACCTGCTGTACTGGGAGAACACCGAAGGCGGCCACGGCGGCGCAGCCGACAACGGCCAGCGGGCGCAGATGCAGGCGCTGGAGTACGCCTTCCTGTGGCAACAGCTCGGCAGCCGCCCCTGACGGCCTGGATCGACGAGCACGCGCCGCTGCCCCCGGCGGCGGCCGCGCTCGGCCCCGGCAGCCCGGCGCCGGGGCTGGTGGCGGCGGGCGGCAGCGTGACGCCGGCGCGGCTGGAAGAGGCCTACCGCGCCGGCATCTTCCCCTGGTACAGCCCGGGCCAGCCCGTGCTGTGGTGGAGCCCCGACCCGCGTATGGTGCTGCCCACGGCGGAGTTCAGGCTCAGCCGCTCGCTGGCCAAGACGATCCGGCGCTTCCGCCGCACGCCGGGCTGCGCGCTGCGCTTCGACAGCGCCTTCGAGCAGGTCATCCAGGCCTGCGCGCAGGTGCCGCGCGCAGGCCAGGCCGGCACCTGGATCGTGCCGGCCATGATCGCCGCCTACGGCGACTGGCACCGGCGCGGCCGCGTCCACAGCGCCGAGACCTGGATCGACGGCGAGCTGGCCGGGGGCCTGTACTTCGTGGCCATCGGCCGCATGTGCTTCGGCGAATCGATGTTCGCCCGCCGCACCGACGCCAGCAAGATCGCCCTGGCGGCGCTGGTGGCGGCCTGCCGCGCGCACGGCGTGGCGCTCATCGACTGCCAGCAGAACACCGCGCACCTGGCCTCGTTCGGCGCGCGCGAGATCGGCCGCGCCGAGTTCCTGGCCCATGTGGCGCGCAGCACGGCCCCCGACCCGGCCACCGCAGCCGGCGAGGCCATCGATTGGACCTATGATGATTCGCACTGGGCGCTGCTCGAGCGCCCGGGCCACGGGCCCGCCATCGCCGCCGTGCCTTTCGAAGAGCCCTGACCGCCGCGTGACGCACCTCAAGGAATTGCCGCTGCGCTCGTTGCAGTTCTATGCGACGGCACCCTACCCCTGCAGCTACCTCGCGGGCCGGCTGGCGCGCTCGCAGGTGGCCACGCCCAGCCACCTCATCCATGCCGACACCTACTCGGGCCTGGTGGCCAACGGCTTCCGCCGCAGCGGCATGTTCACCTACCGGCCGTATTGCGACGGCTGCCGCGCCTGCGTGCCGCTGCGCATCCCGGTGGCCGAGTTCCGGCCCAGCCGCAGCCAGCGCCGCGCCGCCCGTGCCCATGCCCACCTGAAGGCGCGCGTGCTGCGCCTGGGCTTCGTGCCCGAGCACTACCAGCTCTACCTGCGCTACCAGAGCGGCCGCCACAGCGGCGGCGGCATGGACCACGACAGCGTGGACCAGTACACCCAGTTCCTGCTGCAAAGCCGCGTCAACTCGCGCCTGGTCGAGTTCCGCGAGCCCGGCCCCGGCGGCGAGCCCGGCGCGCTGAAGATGATCTCCATCCTGGACGTGCTCAGCGACGGCCTGTCGGCCGTCTACACCTTCTACGAGCCCGAGGCCGGCGCCAGCTACGGCACCCACAGCGTGCTGTGGCAGATCGAGCAGACGCGCGCGCTGCGCCTGCCGCACCTGTACCTGGGCTACTGGATCGCCGAGAGCCCGAAGATGGCCTACAAGGC
>JAGWLO010000088.1 GCA_028872015.1 Burkholderiales bacterium
CGCTGGCGGCGCTGGCGGCCAGCGCGCCGGCCGGCGTGACGCGCGGGCTGCGCGTGCTCAGCCTGCCCGCGGCGCCGGCGCAGGCCTGGCTGCGCGTGCCCCGGGCCGATGCCGATCAGCAGGCCCGTCTGCGGGCGCTGCCGGCGGCGCTGCTGGCGGGCGGCTTCAAGCCCTGCGTGGGCGCCTCGTGACGGCGGCCGCGCGCTGCGCCTGAAGCCAGCGCGCCAGCCACAGGGCCAGCGTGGCCGCGGCCACGCCCAGCACCCACACCGGGCTGGCGGCGCCGCCACCACCACTGCCCCCACCGCCCAGGGCCGGGGCGGCCACGGTGACGCTGGTGCTGATGCTGTTCTGCGCGCCGGCGCTGTCGGTCACGGTGAGTTGCACCGTGACCGTGCCGGCGGCGCTGGTGACGATGGTCGCGCTCGGCCCGGTGCTGCTGCCGCTGAAGGCGGCGATGTTGCTGCCGGCGGTGATGAGCCAGCGGTAGCTGGCGATGGCCAGGCCGCTGGCGGCGGTCGAGCCGCTGCCGTCGAAGGTGACGCTGGCGCCCGGCTGCACCGACAGCGCGCTGGCGCTGACCAGGGCGTGCGGGCCCGGGTTGGTCACGTCCACCGCCTGGCGGCTGGTGGCGGTGTGGCCGGCACTGTCGGTCACCTGCAGCTGCACCGTGAAGCTGCCCGGCGTCGCGGCCAGCACGGTGGCGGTGGCGGCGTTGGTGGCCGAGGTGAACGAGGCCAGGCCGGCGCCGTCGCTGATCGACCACTGGTAGCCCGTGATGCTGGCCGGACTGGTGGCGGCCGAGCCCTGGCTGTCGAGGCCGACCGTGCTGCCGGGGGCGACGCTGTAGGCCGACGGCGTGATGCTGGCGGTCAGCAGCGCCGGGGCCGTGGCCGCCGCCACCGCCGCGCCCGCGTCCAGCATGCCCGCACCGCAGGTGGCGGTGGTGCAGTAGCACTCGTCCTGCGGCGTGGCCGTGGGTGCCTGGCACACCGGCACGCCCGAGCCCGGCGGCTGCGCCGGGAAGGGCCGCGCGCTGCGTTGCAGCAGGCTCTTCACCTGGGCCGGCGTCAGCGCCGGGTTGGCCGACAGCATCAGCGCCGCCGTGCCGGCCACCAGCGGCGTGGAGAAGCTGGTGCCGACCGAGTAGTTGCTGCCGTCGCTGTAGGTGTTGGCCGCGGGCGTGGTCAGGCCGCTGTTGGTGGTGGTCAGGATCGGGTACAGGCAGGGCTGGCCGGCCGCGATGTTGATGCAGTTGCCGCCGGGCGCGCCGATCGCCGCCTCGGGGCCGACGCTGGAGAAGCCGACCTTGGTGCCCACGTTGCGCAGCCCCGTCACGGCGATCACGCCCGGGCAGTTGCCGGGGGCGCTCACGGCCACGCCCTCGCCGTTGCCGGCCGCCACCACCACCACCACGCCCCGGCCGGCGAGCTGGCCGATGGCATCGGTGTAGGCCGTGGTGCACGGGCCGTCGCCGCCCAGGCTGAGGTTGACCACGCGCGCCGGGTGCGGGTTGGCCGGCACCCCGGCGACGGGCACGCCGGCGGCCCACAGCATGCCGGCGATGATGTCGGCGTCGGTGCCGCCGCAGCGGCCCAGCACCCGCACCGGCAGCAGCATCACGTTGCGGCCCACCGAAGCCATGCCGATGCCGTTGCCCGTCTCCGCGCCCAGCAGCCCGGCGGTCTGGGTGCCGTGCCAGCTGCTGTTCTCGGCCGGCGTGTTGCTGCTGCACTCGTTGGCCGTGGTCCAGTCGCCGGGGTCGCTGGCGTCGGGGTCGCGGCCGCCACCGTCGTTGGCCGTGGCCGGGTCGGCGATGAAGTCGTAGCCGACGAAGGGCCCGGTGTAGCCGTTGGCGATGTCGCCGGCGCTGGGCAGGAACAGCTTGTGGGCCAGGTCGGGGTGGTCGGGCCGGACGCCGGTGTCGAGGTCGGCCACCACGATGCCCGGCGTGCCGGTGCTGATGTTCCAGGCCGCCTCGGCGTCGATGGCCGAGACGAAGGTGGCGTCGGGCGCGCGCAGGTACCACTGGCCGGCGGCGGGCGAGATCGCCGGGCTGGCGGCATACAGCGGATCGTTGGGCGCGGCCAGCGCGTGGCGGCGGTAGTCGGGCACGGCGTACTCGACGTCGGGGTCGGCCGCCAGCCGCGCCGCCAGCGCGGCGGCGCCCAGCCGGCCGTCGCCGCGCACCACTTGCGTCCGCGCCTGGATGGCCGCGCCGTCGCTCAGCGCCAGGCCCAGGCGGCGGCCCAGCACGGCCGCGAACTGCGGCGATGCCGCGGCGGCGCCGGCGGGCGCCGCGCGCATCAGGGTGCTGTGGCGCTTGTACTTGACGATCACGCGCACCGCCGGCGCCGCGCCGGGGGCGGTGGCCGCGCTGGCCACGCCCATGCCGGGGTCGGGCCCCGCGCCCAGCAGGGGGGCAGTCAGGGCGGCAGCCAGGGTCAGCAGGGCGGCAAGGTGGGGTCGTCGCATGGGCGGCTCACTGGGCGGAAGAGGCGGCAGGGGGCGCCGGCCGGGTGCGGCGGCGGTCGGGGTCGGCGCCGAGCGCGAAGCCCGGGTCGGCGGTCAGGCGGGCCCGGGCGGCGGCGCAGGTCGCGGCGTCGGGCGCCTGCAGGGTGATCGCGAACAGGCGCGCCGTGATCGGCAGCACGCCGGGTACGGGCAAGGCGGTGCGCCGCGCCACTTCGGCCGCCAGCGGGGCCGCGGCGGGCCAGTCGGCGGCGGTGCGCAGCAGCATCCGGCAGGGCGTCGGGGCCGGCCCGGCATCGGCGCCGGCGGTCGGCGCGCTGCAGGCGCCCAGCGGGATCAGGGCCGTGCCGATGAGCCCCGACGCCCAGCCCGCCGCCCGCACCCGCAGGCGCTGCATGACGGACGGGGGTACGCAAGGCTGCACGGCGCCGAGACTAGCCCATCGCCCGGTGCGGCCGGTTTCCAAACGCAGCGCTCGCGCGGCGCGTGGGGTTGTTCGCCGCGCCGGCCGGGGCGCGTCAGCGCGCGATCACCTGCACCATCTCGAGCACCTTGTTCGAGTAGCCCCACTCGTTGTCGTACCAGGCCACGACCTTGACGAAGGTCTTGTCCAGCGCAATGCCGGCGTCGGCGTCGAAGACGCTGGTGCAGGGCTCACCGCGGAAGTCGGTCGACACGACCTTGTCCTCGGTATAGGCCAGCACACCCTTCATCGGCCCGGCCGCCGCCGCCTGCATGGCATGGCAGATGTCGGCCCAGCTGGCCTCGCGCACCAGCTCGGCGGTGAGATCGATGACGCTCACGTCGCTCGTGGGCACGCGAAAGCTCATTCCCGTGAGCTTCTTGTTCAGCTCGGGGATCACGACGCCCACCGCCTTGGCCGCGCCGGTGCTGCTGGGGATGATGTTCTCGAGGATGCCGCGGCCGCCGCGCCAGTCCTTGTTGCTCGGGCCGTCGACCGTCTTCTGCGTCGCCGTGGTGGCGTGCACCGTGGTCATCAGGCCGCGCCGGATGCCGAAGCTGTCGTTCAGCACCTTGGCCACCGGGGCCAGGCAGTTGGTGGTGCAGCTGGCGTTGCTGATGATGGCCTGGCCGGCGTAGGTCTTGTCGTTGACGCCGTAGACGAACATCGGCGTGTCGTCCTTCGATGGCGCGCTCTGGATCACCTTCTTCGCGCCGGCCGCGAGGTGCTTCTGGCAGGTCTCCTGGGTCAGGAACAGGCCCGTGGCCTCGACCACGACGTCGGCGCCGACCTCGCCCCACTTCAGCTCGGCCGGGTCCTTGACCGCGCTCAGGCGAATCTTCTTGCCGTTCACGACCAGGGTGTTGCCGTCGACCGCGATCTCGCCCTTGAAGCGGCCGTGCACGCTGTCGTACTGCAGCATGTAGGCCAGGTAGTCGGGCTCGAGCAGGTCGTTGATGCCGACGATCTCGATCTCGGGAAAGTTCTGCACCGCGGCGCGGAACACCATGCGGCCGATGCGGCCGAAGCCGTTGATGCCAACCCTGACGGTCATGGGATCACTCCTTCTGGGATGAGGGGGACAGGACCTTGCGCACGGTGTCCACCAGGTTGTCCACGGTGAAGTGGAAATGCTTGAACAGGGCCGGCGCCGGCGCGCTCTCGCCGTAGCGGTCGATGCCGACGACCGCAGCGCAGCCGTACTTCCACCAGCCGTCGGTCACGCCGGCCTCGATCGCGACGCGTGGCAGGCCGGCCGGCAGCACGCGGCGCTTGTAGTCGACGCCCTGACGGTCGAACACCGTGGTGCTGGGCATGCTCACCACGCGCACGGCGATCTTGCGCTGCGCCAGCGCGGCCTGCGCGTGCAGCGCCAGCGCGACCTCGCTGCCGGTGGCGATGATCACCGCCTGCGGCTTCTTCTTCAGGCCCACCTCGCCCGGCTCGGCCAGCACGTAGGCGCCCTTGCCGATGTCCTCCAGCGCCGCCTTGGGCAGTGCCGGCAGGTTCTGCCGCGACAGCAGCAGGGCGGTCGGCCGTGCCGCGTTGCCCAGCGCCATCGTCCAGGCCATCGCCGTCTCGGCGGTGTCGGCCGGGCGCCAGACGTCGAGGTTCGGAACCAGGCGCAGGCTGGCCGCATGCTCCACGCTCTGGTGCGTCGGTCCGTCTTCGCCCAGGCCGATGCTGTCGTGGGTGAAGACGTGGATCACGCGCCGCTGCATCAGCGCCGCCATGCGCAGCGCGTTGCGGCTGTAGTCGCTGAAGGTCAGGAAGGTGCCGCCGTAGGGGATGTAGCCGCCGTGCAGCGCGACGCCGTTCATGATCGCGGCCATGCCGAACTCGCGCACGCCGTAGTTGATGTGGCGGCCGCCGTTGGGCGTGCCCGCGGCGTCGAAGCGCAGCGCCGGCGTCGAGCTCGTGTTGGTCAGGTTCGAGCCCGTGAGGTCGGCCGAGCCGCCCAGCAGTTCGGGCAGGGCTTTCGTGAAGACCTCGAGCGCGAGCTGGCTGGCCTTGCGGCTGGCCACCGTCTCGGCGCGCTCGTGCGCGTCCTGGACAAGCTGCGCCGCGAGCTGGGCGAAATCGGCCGGCAGCTCGCCGGCGACGCGGCGCGCGAACTCGGCCGCCGGTTCCGGGTGCGCGGCCTTGTAGGCGGCGAAGGCCTCGGACCAGGTTGCCTGCGCGGCGGCGCCGGCGGCGCGCGCGTCCCAGGCGGCGTAGGCCGCCTCGGGGATCACGAAGGGCTCGTGCGGCCAGCCCAGGGCCTCGCGCGTGAGCTTGATCTCGTCGGCGCCCAGTGCCTCGCCATGCGCCTTGGCGCTGCCGGCGCGGTTGGGCGCGCCCTTGCCGATCGTGGTCTGGCAGATGATCAGCGTCGGCTTGGTCGCCGACGACCGGGCCTGGGCGATCGCCGCCTGCACCGCGGCCACGTCGTGGCCGTCGAGCGGGCCGATCACGTCCCAGCCGTAGCCGGCGAAGCGCAGGCCCACTTCATCGATGTACCACGGCTTGACGGGGCCATCGATGCTGATGCCGTTGTCGTCGTAGAAGGCCACCAGCTTGTTCAGCTTCCAGGCCCCGGCCAGCGCGCAGGCCTCGTGGCTGATCCCCTCCATCAGGCAGCCGTCGCCCATGAAGACCCAGGTGCGGTGGTCGACGATGGCGTGGCCCGGGCGGTTGAACTCGGCCGCCAGCAGCTTCTCGGCCAGCGCCATGCCCACCGCGTTGGCCAGGCCCTGGCCGAGCGGGCCGGTGGTGGTCTCGACGCCCGGCGTCACGTCAACCTCGGGGTGGCCCGGCGTCTTGCTGTGCAGCTGGCGGAAGTTGCGCAGCTCGCTCATCGGCAGGTCGTAGCCGCTGAGATGCAGCAGCGCGTACAGCAGCATCGACGCGTGGCCGTTGCTGAGCACGAAGCGGTCGCGGTCGACCCACTGCGGGTCGGCCGGGTTGTGCTTCAGCGCGCCGCCCCACAGGGCCACGGCCATCTCGGCCATGCCCATCGGCGCGCCGGGGTGGCCGCTGTTGGCCTGCTGCACGGCGTCCATCGCCAGCGCACGGATGGCGTTGGCCATCAGGCTCTTGTCGGTGTCGGGGATCGGCATCGGAGGAGGGCACCGGCTAAAGGCGCGTGCGTAGGCCAGGGGCCTCGATTCTAGGAGGCGCTGCCGCCGTGCCGGCCGCGGCTTGACGCGCATCAACCCGGGCCGGGACCGCGCTGCCATGCTGGCCCGATGCGACATCTGTGCCTGGAAGTGGTGACCGGGGAGCATCGCGCCCTGTCGGCGATGCTGCAATCGATCGGCCTGCTGGTGATGCAGGCGCGGCGCGAGCGGCGCCGTCCCGACTTCGAGGTGCTGCGTGCGATGCTGCTGTACATCGACGAGTTTCCCGAACGCCTGCACCACCCCAAGGAGCAGGCGCTGCTGTTTCCCAAGGTGGCGGCGCGCTGCCCCGAGCTGGCGCCGGCGCTCGAGCGGCTGGCGCGCGACCACGCCAACGGCGAGCTCGCCATCCGCCGGCTCGAGCACGCGCTGCTGGCCTACGAGGTGCTGGGCGAGCCGCGGCGGGTCGACTTCGAGCGCCAGCTCGAGGCCTACACGCGCTTCTACTTCGAGCACATGGCGCTGGAGGAAAACGAGATCCTGCCCGCCGCGCAGCGCAGCCTGAGCGCCGCCGACTGGGAAGTGCTCGACACCGCCTTCGCCGCCAACCTCGACCCCCTCACGGGCCACGAGGCCACGCTCGACTACCAGCCGCTGTTCAGCAAGATCCTGATGATGGCCCCGGCCCCTGTCGGGCTGGCCGCGGCGCCCGCTGCGCCCGGCACGGCGGGCTGACTCACGCGGCCAACGCGCGCCGCGCGCGGTGCAGGCGCACGAACAGGTTGGCCTCGCTGATGGCGAGTGCGCGGCACACGGCGTCCGTGTCGGCGTCGGCCAGCAGGCGCAGCTCCACCGCCTGGCGCAGCGTCGCCGGCAGCGCGGCGATGCGCTGCAGCGTCTGGCGCAGCCGCTGGCGCTGCTCGGCCACCTGGTCGGGGCGCGGCTGCGGGCACTCGAGCTGCGGCCCGCAGCCTTCGCCGTCGTCACCGCCGGCCCCGCCCTCCAGGCTGTCGTGGCCCGCGCGCTCGCGCACCAGGTCGACGATCTTGTGCTTGAGGATGGCCACCAGCCAGCTGCGCAGGGCCGAGCGGCCGGCGAAGGCGGCGCGGCCCGTGGCCACGGCCTCGAACACGTCGTGCACCAGGTCTTCGGCCAGCGCCGGGTCGTGCAGGCGGCGCCGCGCGTAGGCCACCAGGTATCCCCGGTGCGGGGCCAGCTCGGCCCAGCCCACGGGCAGCGCGGGCGGGGGCGTTGCGATTGCGATTGCGATTGCGGTGGCAGTGGCGGCGGCGGTGGCGGTTTGCATGGCGGGCCTTCGTGCGGAGTCGATGGCTACACTGTGTCGAGCGCGCCTCGCGGCCGGCTCACCGAAGATCACAGCCCGATCACATCGGGATGACCAATCGCTGTAAGAACCCAGCCGCCGCGCCGACTTCGTGCCCCATGCCCAGCCACATCCTCGTCGCCGAAGACCAGGCCGACATCCGCGAGCTGATCGTGCTGAACCTGCAGCAGGCGGGTTACGCGGTGACCGCGGTGGCCGACGGCCCGGCCGCGCTGGCCAGCCAGGCCGAGCGCGCCAGCGACCTGCTGCTGCTCGACCTGATGATGCCGGGGCTGGACGGTCTGGAGGTGTGCAAGGCGCTGCGCGCGCGCGGCCGCGCCACGCCCATCCTGATGCTCACGGCCAAGAGCACCGAGCTCGACCGCGTGCTCGGCCTGGAGCTAGGCGCCGACGACTACCTCACCAAGCCGTTCTCGATGGCCGAGCTGCTGGCGCGCGTGAAGGCACTGCTGCGCCGCGCCGAGCTGCTGCGCGCGGCGCAGTCGGCGCCGGCCGCGGTCGGCCTGGTGCGCAACGGCGAGCTCGAGATCGAGCCCGGCCGGCGCCAGGCACGGGTGGCCGGGCGCGCGCTCGAGTTCACGGCGCTCGAGTTCGACCTGCTGCTGCACTTCGCCAGCCACCCCGGGCATGTGTACTCGCGCGCGCAGCTGCTGGACGCCGTCTGGGGCTATTCGCACGACGGCTACGAGCACACCGTCACCACCCACATCAACCGCGTGCGCGCCAAGCTCGAGCAGGACCCGATGCAGCCGCGCTTCATCCTCACCGTGCGCGGCGCGGGCTACAAGATGCGCGACGCCCCGCCGTGACGGTTCGCTCGCGCCTGGCGCTGACGATCCTGCTCACCGGCCTGGCCACCGCGCTGGGCGTCATCGTCACGGTGGCCCTCGCCTTCGAGCGCTTCGACCACCAGACCACCTGGCAGCAGGGCAACGCCTTCCTGGGCCGCGTGGTGGCGATGCACGACGACCTGCTCGACCAGCACGAGCGCAACCCCGAGGAGTTCGAGGCGTTCCTGCGCAGCCTGCTGCTGTACGAGCCGAACAGCCAGCTCTACCTGCTGGGCCCCGACGGCACGGTGCTGGCCGCCACCGGCCCGAAGCGGCTGCCGCCGGGCTTCAAGGTGGCGCTGCGGCCGGTGCAGCAGGCCGTGGCCGCGGCCGCGCGGGGCGACCCGCGCCTGGCGGCCTACGTGATGGGCGACGACCCCGAATCCATGGCCACCGGCGCCGTGGTGGCGGCGCGCGCGCTGCAGCGCGCCGAGATCCGCCAGGCCGGCACGGTGGCGGGCTACCTGTACCTGGTGTGCCGCCCGCCGGGCCTGCCGCCGTCGCGGCTGGAGCTGCTGGCGGGCAGCTTCGTCTCGCCGGCCCTGGCCGCGGTGCTGGCCGTGATCGCGCTCACCACGGCGCTGGCGGTGTGGATCATCGGCACCGTCACGCGCCCGCTACGCAGCCTGAGCGAGGCCGTCGCGGCGGCGGCGCGCCAGGGCTTCGACAGCCCGGACGCGCTGCCCGACCCCGCGGCGGCACCGGCCCGCGGCGGGGCCCGCTGCGACGACGAGTTCGGCCGCCTGCGCGCCGGCTTCCAGGCCCTGCTGGCCACGCTGCGCCGGCAATGGGACGAGCTGCGCCGGCTCGACCATTTCCGCCGCGAGAGCGTGTCCAACCTGTCGCACGACCTGCGCAGCCCGCTCACCGCCACCGTGGCCTGCCTGGAGACGCTGGACCAGCGCTGGGCCGGCGTGCCCGCGCGCGCGGCCGACCGCCGGCTGGTCGAGGTGGCGCTGCGCAACACGCGCAATGCGGCGGCCATGGTGCGCGCGCTCGGCGACCTGGCCCTGCTCGACGAGCCGGCGTTCCAGCTGCACCCGATGCGGCTCGACCTGGCCGAGGTGCTGGACGACATCGCACTGCGCTTTGCCGAGCGCGCCGCACGCCAGGGCGTGGCGCTGTGCTTCCAGCCCCAGGGCAGCGCGCCCACCATCGCCGAGGTCGACATCGAGCTGTTCGAGCGCGCCCTGGCCAACCTGCTGGACAACGCGCTCAAGTTCACCCCCGCCGGCGCGGCCGTGACGCTCAGCGCCGAGCGGCAGGGCCCGCGCGTGCACGTGGCGGTGCGCGACGAAGGCGCCGGCATCCCGGCGGCGGACCTGCCGCACCTGTTCGACCGCCTGTACCAGAGCCGCGACAGCGTCGCCCCCGCCACCAGCGAGGAAGGCCGGGGCCTGGGGCTGGCGATCGTCAAGCGCATCGCCGAGCTGCACCGCGGCACGGTGGCCGTCAGCAGCGCGCCCGGCGCGGGCACCACGGTCACGCTGGACCTGCCGGCGGCCTGAGCGGCCCCGGCCCGGCCGGCTGCGGCGCGCTACAGCTCGGGGCCGACGCCGGCGGCGTCGCGGGCCCGCATCTTGGCCGCGATGTAGCCGCCGTGCGGCACGTACAGCAAGTCGGCGATGCGCCACAGCACGTGGTTCTCGTACGCATCGAGCTGGCCGTCGGCGTAGGCCACCTGCCACATGGCCTCGATCACGCGCAACTTCTGCGCCTCGTCCAGGCGCTCGTTCAGCACCGTGGTGTAGGTCTGGAAATCGGTCGCCTGGCCCGCCGCGGCCTCGGCCTGGCCGAGCAGGGTGCGCGCGTCGGGCTCGGCCAGCGCGAACTCGCGCTGCAGCGCCGCCAGCACGGCCGCCCGCTCGGGCGCCGCGAAGCCGCGGTGCGCCCGCATCACCTCCACCAGCAGCACCGCGGTGGCCAGGCGCAGCCGCTGCGCGGCCTCGGCCGGCGTTTCATGGGCGGGCGACAGCAGGCTGTCGAACAGGTCGTGCAGGGTGCGCAGCATGGCGGTGTGGGGATGATCGGCGGCAGTGCCAAAGGTTCAACGGCGGGGGGTTCGGGCGCGTGCGGCCCAGGTCAGGTCGAAGCCGGCCACCGCGCGCGAGCCCAGCAAGGCGGTGGGCCGGTCGCGCGCCCGGCGCGGGCCGTCGCTGGCGTTCGGCAGCCCGGCGGCCAGTGCCTGCTCGCACGGGGTGGCGTTCAAGGCCTCAGACCCGGGTCACGAGCTCGAAGTGCTCTACCACCGGCGGCACGGCGAAGTAGGGCCCGACGAGGGCGCGCCACTGGGCGAACAGCGGCCCCTGGCGAAAGCCCACGGTGTGGTCTTCCAGCGTCGCCCACAGGATCTGCAGCACGTAGCGCTCGGGGCTCTCGACGCCGCGGTTGACCTTCGCGCCCTGGAACCCCGGCGCCTGGCTCACGACGCTGTCCAGCCCGAGCTGGATCGCGGCCTCGAAGTCGGCCTGGCGGCCGGGCGGGATGCGGATGTCGGCGATTTCGAGGATCACGGTGCGGCTTTCGTGGGCTGTTGGGGGCGCAGTCTAGAACGCCAGGCCCGCCGCGGCGGTGGCGGCGCGCGGCGCGGCCTTCACCCGGCCAGCGGCAGCCCCACGTAGTTCTCGGCCAGCGCCGTCTGCGCCGCGGCCGAGCTGCAGAGGTAGTCGAACTCGGCGCGCTGCATGCGCGCGCCGAAGGCGCCGGTGTCGGGAAACCGGTGCATCAGCGAGGTGAACCACCAGGAGAAGCGCTCGGCCTTCCAGACCCGGGCCAGCGCGCGTGCCGAGTAGTGGTCGATGCCCGCGTCGCTGCCGCCGTAGTGCTCGGCCAGGCAGCGCGCCAGCAGGCCCACGTCGGCCGCGGCCAGGTTCAGGCCCTTGGCGCCGGTGGGCGGCACGATGTGCGCCGCGTCGCCGGCCAGGAACAGGCGGCCGAACCGCATCGGCTCGGCGACGAAGCTGCGCAGCGGCGCGATGCTCTTCTCGATCGACGGCCCGGTGACGAGCTGCGCCGCCGCGTCGGGGGGCAGGCGGCGCTTCAGCTCGGCCCAGAAGGCGTCGTCGCTCCAGGCCTGCAGGCGGTCGTCCAGCGGGCACTGCAGGTAGTAGCGGCTGCGCGTGGGGCTGCGCATGCTGGCCAGCGTGAAGCCGCGTTCACCCGCGCCGTAGATCAGCTCGCGGCTCACCGGCGGGGTGTCGGACAGCACGCCCAGCCAGCCGAAGGGATAGACTTTTTCGAACGTGCTCAGCGCGCCCGCGGGCAGGCTGGCGCGGCACACGCCGTGGAAGCCGTCGCAGCCGGCGATGAAGTCGGCCTGGAGCCGGTGCTCGCGGCCGCCCTGGCGCCAGGTGACGGCGGGCCGCGCGCCGTCGCAGCCCTGCGGCTGCACCTGCTCCGCTGCGTAGACCGTGGTCAGCCCGGCGTCACGGCGGTGCGCCATCAGGTCGCGCGTGACCTCGGTCTGGCCGTAGACGGTGACGTGCCGGCCCGTCAGCGCCTGCAGGTCGATGCGCAGCCGGGTGGCGTCGAACGAGAGCTCGAAGCCGTCGTGCGGCAGGCCCTGCTCGGCCAGCCGCGCCGCCACGCCGGCCTCGCGCAGCAGGTCCACCGTCACCTGCTCCAGCACGCCGGCGCGGATGCGGCCCAGCACGTGTTCGGCGCTGCGCTGCTCGACGATCACGTTGGCCACGCCGGCGCGGTGCAGCAGCGCGCCCAGCAGCAGGCCGGCCGGGCCGGCGCCGACGATGGCGACCTGGGTACGCATGGGCAGTCTCCTGGGGCGCGGGTGGCGCAGCGCGGATGTTGGCGCGCTGGCGCTCCGGCGGCGCCGGCCGCGACCCGCCACCGCTTGCACCCAAGCGTCCAATGCTTGAACAATTCGAACATGCTCCGCACCCGGCCCGCCCCCCTGCCGGCCTACGCCCTGTACGGCGAGTCGCAGGCCGACGGCCGGCCCGACCGGCTGCATTGCGAATCCATCGCCGAGCGCAGCCGCCTGCACGGCTGGGAGATCCGGCCGCATCGCCACGAGGCCCTGTTCCAGCTGCTGGTGATCGAGCGCGGCAGCGCCCAGGCCTGGCTCGACGGCACGGCGCTGGCGCTGCAGGGTCCGGCGGCCATCACGGTGCCGGCGCTGGCGGCACATGGCTTCCGATTCGCGCCTTCGATCGACGGCGTGGTGTTCACGGTGGCCGAGCCGCACCTGGCGGCGCTGCTGCAGGGCCACCCGGGCCTGGCCGCAGCCGTCTGGCAACTGCAGGGCGCCGCGCTGGGCCCTGCGGCACCGGCGGTGCTGGCGGCGGCGCGTGCGCTGCGCGACGAGGCGCTGGGCCACGGCGACTGGCGCGCCGCGGCGCTGGATGCGGCCCTGCTGG
>JAGWLO010000143.1 GCA_028872015.1 Burkholderiales bacterium
AAGGGCCTGCCCGCGGCGCTGAAGACGGTGCCGCTGGTGGTGCTGGTCAACGGCGGCTCGGCCTCGGCCAGCGAGATCGTGGCCGGCGCGCTGCAGGACCAGCACCGCGCCACCATCATGGGCGGCCAGACCTTCGGCAAGGGCTCGGTGCAGACGGTGCGCCCGCTGCCCGGCGACACGGCGCTGAAGATCACCACCGCGCGCTACTACACGCCGAGCGGCCGCTCCATCCAGTCCAAGGGCATCGTGCCCGACATCTGGCTCGACGAGACCGCCGAAGGCAACCTCTACGCTGCACTGCGCATGCGCGAGGCCGACCTCGACCACCACCTCGCCAGCACCGACGAGAAGGCCGACCCCGCGGCCGAGAAGGCGCGCGAGGCGGCGCGCGAAGTCGCGCGCGAGAAGCTCGAGGCCGAGATGGCCGCCAACAAGGGCAAGTTCAAGCCCCTGCCCGAGTTCGGCAGCCCGGCCGACTTCCAGCTGCAGCAGGCCCTGAACGAGCTGCGCGGGCTGCCGGTGGTGGCCAGCAAGACCGCCGCCGCCGAGCAGCGCGCCGACGCCACGCCGGCGGCCGCCGCCGCGGCCACGCCGGCCCTGCCCGCCGCGCCGGCCACGCCGAAGTAGGCTGCGCACGCGCGCCGGCGGCCCGCCCTCGGTCCGCGACCGGCTCGGTGACGGCCCGCTGCCGGCCCGCGCCGGCGGGTCCCGGGCCCCAGCGCCAACCGCGACCGCCATGGACGACACCCAACTGCTGCGCTACGCGCGCCACCTCATGCTCGACGAGATCGGCATCGAGGGCCAGCGCGCGCTGCTGGCGGCCCATGCCCTGGTCATCGGCGCCGGCGGCCTGGGCTCGCCGGCGGCGCTGTACCTCGGCAGCGCCGGCGTGGGCCGTCTCACCGTGGTCGACCACGATCGCGTGGACCTCACCAACCTGCAGCGCCAGATCGCGCACAACCTGTCGCGCGTGGGCCAGCCCAAGGCCGCATCGCTGCGGGCCACCGTGGCGGCCATCAACCCCGACGTGCAGCTGCGCGCGCTGGTGCGGCGCGCCGACCCAGCCCTGCTCGACACGCTGGTGGCCGAGGCCGACGTGGTGCTCGACTGCAGCGACAACTTCGACACCCGCCACGCCGTCAACGCCGCCTGCGTGCGCCACCGCCGTCCGCTGGTGGCGGGCGCCGCGCTGGGCTGGGACGCGCAGCTGACGGTGGTGGACCCGCGCAACGAGGCCTCGCCCTGCTACGCCTGCCTGTTCGCCCCCGATGCGGGGCACCAGGACGTGGCCTGCGCCACCCTGGGCGTGTTCGCGCCGCTGGTGGGCGTCGTGGGCAGCCTGCAGGCGGCCGAGGCGCTGAAGCTGCTGCTGGGCGCCGGACGGTCGCTGGCCGGCCGGCTCTTGATGATCGACGCGCGCACGATGCGCTGCGACGAGATCGCCATCACGCGCGACCCCGGCTGCAGCGTCTGCGCCGCCCCGCGCGGACCGGCCGGCAGCGGACGTATAAGCTCGGCCCCATGAACCCCCGCAAACCGCTGCTGACGGCGCGCAATTTCCCCTCGGCCCAGGAAGAAGCGGCGCGCTACGCCGGGCCCGAAAGCGCGTACAGCCTGGCCTTCACCGACCGCGCTTTCCTGCTGCGCGAAGAGCTGCGCCCGGTGCGCATGCAGCTCGAGCTGCTCAAGGCCGAGATGGTGCAGCAGGAGCAGGGGGTCGAATCCACGATCGTCATCTTCGGCAGTGCCCGCATCCTGCCGCCCGACCAGGCGGCCGCGGCGCTGGCCCGCGCGCGCAGCGCCGGCGACGCCGCCGCCCTGCGCCGCGCCGAGACCGCGCTGGCGATGAGCCGCTACTACGACGAGGCACGGCGCTTCGCGGCGCTGGCCACCGAGCGCTCGCGCGCGCTGGCCTCACCGCTGTACGTGGTCACGGGCGGCGGCCCCGGCATCATGGAAGCCGGCAACCGCGGCGCGCACGAGGTCGGCGGCAAGAGCATCGGGCTGAACATCGTGCTGCCGCACGAGCAGGCGCCCAACCCGTACATCACGCCCGAGCTGTGCTTCCAGTTCCACTACTTCGGGCTGCGCAAGATGCACTTCCTGATGCGCAGCATCGCGCTGGTGTGCTTCCCGGGCGGCTTCGGCACCCTGGACGAGCTGTTCGAGACGCTGACCCTGGTGCAGACCGGCAAGAGCCGCAAGCGCCCGATCCTGCTCTTCGGGC
>JAGWLO010000089.1 GCA_028872015.1 Burkholderiales bacterium
CGCTCTACACCGCACAAGACCTGGCGGGATTGCCCCACACCAACACCCTGCCGGGTTTCGAGCCCTATCTGCGCGGCCCGCAGGCCACCATGTACAGCGTGCGGCCCTGGACCATTCGGCAGTACGCCGGCTTTTCCACCGCCGAAGAATCCAACGCCTTCTACCGCAAGGCGCTGGCAGGGGGTGCCCAGGGCGTGAGCGTGGCATTCGATCTGGCCACCCACCGCGGCTACGACAGCGACCACCCGCGCGTGACGGGCGATGTGGGCAAGGCCGGCGTAGCCATCGACAGCGTGGAAGACATGAAGATCCTGTTTGACCAGATCCCCCTGGACAAAGTGAGCGTGTCCATGACCATGAACGGCGCCGTGCTGCCGGTGCTGGCGGGCTACATCGTTGCAGCCGAGGAGCAGGGGGTGGCGCAGGAGCAGCTGAGCGGCACCATCCAGAACGACATCCTCAAAGAGTTCATGGTGCGCAACACCTACATCTACCCGCCCGGGCCCTCCATGCGCATCATTGGCGACATCATCGAATACACGGCAAGGCACATGCCGAAGTTCAATTCCATCAGCATCAGCGGCTACCACATGCAGGAGGCCGGGGCCAACCAGGCGCTGGAGCTGGCCTTCACCCTGGCCGATGGCAAGGAGTATGTGAAAACGGCCATCGCCAAGGGCATGGACGTGGACGATTTCGCCGGGCGCCTGTCTTTCTTCTGGGCCATCGGCATGAACTTCTACCTGGAGATCGCCAAGATGCGCGCCGCCCGCCTGCTGTGGTGCCGCACCATGAAGGCCTTTGGCGCCAAAAGCCCCAAGAGCCTGATGCTGCGCACCCACTGCCAGACCAGCGGCTGGAGCCTGACCGAGCAAGACCCCTACAACAACATCGTGCGCACCACCGTGGAGGCCATGGCCGCCGTGTTTGGCGGCACGCAAAGCCTGCACACCAACAGCTTTGACGAAGCGATCGCCCTGCCCACCGAGTTCAGTGCCCGCATCGCGCGCAACACCCAGCTCATCTTGCAGGAAGAAACCCACATCACCAGCGTGATCGACCCCTGGGCCGGCAGCTTCATGATGGAAAAGCTCACCCAGGACATGGCCGATGCGGCCTGGGCCCTGATGCAGGAAGTCGATGCCATGGGTGGCATGGTCAAGGCCGTGGACAGCGGCTGGGCCAAGCTCAAGATCGAGGCCGCTGCCGCCGAGAAGCAGGCCCGCATCGACGCGGGCCGCGACGTGATCGTGGGCGTGAACAAATACAAGCTGCAGCAGGAAGACGCCATCGAGGCCCGCGACATCGACAACGTGGCCGTGCGCGACGGGCAGATCGCCCGGCTCCACAAAATAAAGCAACATCGCAGCGCTGCCAGCGTGGAATCTAGCTTGGCTGCTATCACTTTTGCAGCAGGGCACGGCACGGGCAACCTGCTGGGGCTGTGCATCGAGGCGGTGCGCGCGCGCGCCACCGTGGGCGAAATCAGCGACGCGCTGGAGCAGGCCTTTGGCCGCCACCGTGCCGACACGCAAAAGGTCAGCGGCGTGTATGCCGCCGCCTACGACACCCCGGCCCAGGACGGCGACACCATGGAATACTGGAACCAGCTCAAGCAGGACATCGCCGACTTTGCCCAGGCCCAGGGCCGCCGCCCGAGGGTGATGATCTCCAAACTGGGCCAGGACGGCCACGACCGCGGCGCCAAGGTGGTGGCCACGGCCTTTGCCGACCTCGGATTCGACGTCGACATCGGCCCGCTGTTCCAGACGCCCGAGGAATGCGCGCGCCAGGCGATCGAGAACGACGTCCACGCGGTGGGCGTCAGCACGCTGGCCGCCGGCCACAAGACCCTGGTGCCCGCCATCATCGACGAGCTGCGGCGCCAGGGCGGCGGCGACATCATCGTCTTCGTCGGCGGGGTCGTGCCGCCGCAGGACCACGACTTTCTCTATGGCGCGGGCGTCAAGGGGATCTACGGGCCGGGCACCCCGATCCCGGCGAGCGCCAAGGACGTGCTCGGGCAGATCCGGCGTGCGCTGGCGCCGGCGCGGCCCTGACGGCGGCCCGATGCAGGCCGACGACGCCGCGCTGATGGCGCAGCTGCTCGGGCCCGCGGGCCCGGCGCAGCGCCGCGCGCTGGCCAAGGCGATCACGCTGCTCGAATCGACGCGGCCCGACCACCGCGCCCGGGCCGACGCGCTGCTGGCCGCGCTGCTGCCGCGCAGCGGGCATGCGCTGCGTCTGGGCATCAGCGGCGCACCCGGGGTCGGCAAGAGCACCTTCATCGAGGCCCTGGGCCTGGCGCTGATCGACCAGGGCCACCGCGTCGCGGTGCTGGCGATCGACCCCTCGTCCAGCCTCTCCGGCGGCTCGATCCTGGGCGACAAGACGCGCATGGAGCGGCTGTCCAACGACGAGCGCGCCTTCATCCGCCCCAGCCCCGCCGGCGGCACGCTGGGCGGGGTGGCCGAGGCCACGCGCGAGGCGCTGCTGGTGTGCGAGGCCGCCGGCCACGACATCGTCATCGTCGAGACCGTGGGCGTGGGCCAGAGCGAGACCGCGGTGGCCGGCATGACCGACCTGTTCGTGCTGCTGCAACTGCCCAATGCCGGCGACGAGCTGCAGGCCATCAAGAAGGGCGTGATGGAGCTGGCCGACCTGGTGGTGATCAACAAGGCCGACCTGGACGAGGCCGCGGCGACGCGGGCGCGGGCCCAGGTCACGAGCGCGCTGCGCTGGCTGGGCCCGCGCGATCAGGCCGGCGCGGCCGTGCTGCAGCTCAGTGCGCTCAAGGGCACCGGCCTGGCCGAGTTCTGGCAGGCCGTGAGCGACTTGCGCAATCGCCAGCACGCCAGCGGTGCGCAGGCCGCGCGCCGCCACGCGCAGGACGAGGCCTGGATGTGGGAGCGCATCGGCGCCGGCCTGCGCCAGCGCTTCGACCGCCGGCCCGCGGTGCGCCAGGCGCTGCCGGCGCTGGTCGCCGAGGTGCGCGCCGGCCGGCTGCCGGCCACGGTGGCGGCGCGCCGGCTGCTCGACCTGGCCGAATGACTCCGAACGAGGGACTCCGCATGCACGACATCATCGAACAGCTCGAACGCAAGCGCGCCGCGGCGCGCCTGGGCGGCGGCGCCAAGCGCATCGCGGCCCAGCACGCCAAGGGCAAGCTGACCGCCCGCGAGCGGCTCGAGCTGCTGCTGGACGAAGGCACCTTCGAGGAATGGGACATGTTCGTCGAGCACCGCTCGGCCGACTTCGGCATGGCCGACCAGAAGATCCCGGGCGACGGCGTCGTCACCGGCTACGGCATGATCAACGGCCGCCTGGTGTTCGTGTTCAGCCAGGACTTCACCGTCTTCGGCGGCGCGCTGTCCGAGGCGCATGCCGAGAAGATCTGCAAGGTCATGGACCAGGCCATGAAGGTGGGTGCGCCCGTGATCGGCCTGAACGACTCGGGCGGCGCGCGCATCCAGGAAGGCGTGGCCTCGCTCGGCGGCTATGCCGACGTGTTCCAGCGCAACGTGATGGCCAGCGGCGTGGTGCCGCAGATCAGCCTGATCATGGGCCCCTGCGCCGGCGGCGCCGTGTACTCGCCGGCGATGACCGACTTCATCTTCATGGTGCGCGACAGCAGCTACATGTTCGTCACCGGCCCCGAGGTGGTGAAGACGGTCACGCACGAGGAAGTCACGGCCGAGCAGCTGGGCGGCGCCGGCACCCACACCGCGCGCAGCGGCGTGGCCGACCTGGCCTTCGACAACGACGTCGAGGCGCTCCTGATGCTGCGCCGCTTCTTCAACTACCTGCCGCTGAACAATCGGGACGGCGTGCCGGTGCGGCCCAGCGGCGATCCGGCCGAGCGCCTGGACGGGTCGCTGGACACCCTGGTGCCCGACAACCCCAACCAGCCCTACGACATGAAGGAGCTGATCCTGAAGGTGGTCGACGACGGCGACTTCTTCGAGCTGCAGCCCGACTTCGCCCGCAACATCGTGATCGGCCTGGCCCGCTTCGAGGGCCGCACCGTGGGCCTGGTGGCCAACAACCCGCTCGTGCTCGCCGGCTGCCTGGACATCAAGAGCAGCATCAAGGCGGCGCGCTTCGTGCGCTTTTGCGACGCCTTCTCGATCCCGGTGGTGACCTTCGTCGACGTGCCGGGCTTCATGCCGGGCACGGCGCAGGAGTACGGCGGCATCATCAAGCATGGCGCCAAGCTGCTGTACGCCTATGCCGAGTGCACGGTGCCCAAGGTGACCGTGATCACGCGCAAGGCCTACGGCGGCGCCTACGACGTGATGGCCTCCAAGCACCTGCGCGGCGACGTCAACTTCGCCTGGCCGAACGCCGAGATCGCGGTCATGGGTGCGAAGGGCGCGGTCGAGATCATCTTCCGCGAGGACAAGGGCGCCCCGGTCAAGCTGGCGGCGCGCGAGGCCGAATACAAGGCCCGCTTCGCGAACCCCTTCGTCGCCGGCGCGCGCGGCTTCATCGACGACGTGATCCAGCCGCACGAGACGCGCAAGCGCATCTGCCGCAGCCTGGCGATGCTCAAGGACAAGAAGCTCGAGAACCCGTGGCGCAAGCACGGCAACATCCCGCTGTGAGCGCGCACGCCATGTTCAAGAAGATCCTTATCGCCAACCGCGGGGAAATCGCCTGTCGCGTCATCAAGACGGCGAAGAAGATGGGCATCGCCACCGTGGCGGTGTATTCCGAGGCCGACAAGGACGCGCGCCATGTCGAGATCGCCGACGAGGCCGTGCTGCTCGGGCCGGCACCGTCGCGCGAGAGCTACCTCGCGGCCGACAGGATCATCGCCGCGGCCCAGGCCACGGGCGCCGAGGCCATCCACCCCGGCTACGGCTTCCTGAGCGAGAACGAGGACTTCGCGCGCCGGGTCGAAGAGGAGGGCCTGGTCTTCATCGGCCCCAAGCACGCCAGCATCGCCGCGATGGGCGACAAGATCGCGTCGAAGAAGCTCGCCCAGGCGGCCCAGGTCAACACCATCCCGGGTTGGAACGAGGCCATCGAGACGCCCGAGGCGGCGATGCAGATCGCGCGCGACATCGGCTACCCGGTGATGATCAAGGCCAGCGCCGGCGGCGGCGGCAAGGGCCTGCGCGTGGCCTTCAACGACAAGGAGGCCTTCGAGGGCTACACCAGCTGCCGCAACGAGGCGCGCAACAGCTTCGGCGACGACCGCGTGTTCATCGAGAAGTTCGTCGAGGAGCCGCGCCACATCGAGATCCAGGTGCTGGGCGACGCCCAGGGCCACGTGGTCTACCTGCACGAGCGCGAATGCTCGATCCAGCGCCGGCACCAGAAGGTGATCGAGGAGGCGCCGTCGCCCTTCATCAGCGACGCCACGCGCCAGGCCATGGGCGCACAGGCGGTGGCGCTGGCCCGGGCCGTGAACTACCAGAGCGCGGGCACGGTGGAATTCGTGGTCGGCAAGGACCAGAGCTTCTACTTCCTGGAGATGAACACGCGGCTGCAGGTCGAGCACCCGGTCACCGAGTGCATCACCGGGCTCGACCTGGTCGAGTGGATGATCCGTGTCGCCGCCGGCGAGCCGCTGCCCTACACGCAGGCGCAGATCCCGCGCCAGGGCTGGGCGATCGAATGCCGGATCAACGCCGAGGACCCGTTCCGCGGCTTTCTGCCGTCGACCGGCCGGCTGGTGACCTACCGCCCGCCCGCGGCCACGATGGAGGCCGCCGCGCCGATGCCGCCGAATGGCGGCGTGCGCGTCGACACCGGGGTGGTCGAGGGCGGCGAGATCCCGATGTTCTACGACTCGATGATCGCCAAGCTGATCGTGCACGGGCGCGACCGCTTGGACGCGATCGCGAAGATGCGCGAAGCGCTCAACGGCTTCGTGATCCACGGCATCAGCAGCAACATCCCGTTCCAGGCGGCCTTGCTGGCACACCCGAAGTTCGTCGCCGGCGACTTCAACACCGGCTTCATCGCCGAGCATTACGGCCAGGGCTTCTCGGCGGCCGACGTGCCGCACGACGACCCGCTGTTCCTGGTCGCGCTGGCCGCCTTCGTGCGGCGCAAGGCGCGCGAGCGCGCCGCCGGCATCAGCGGCCAGCTCGCCGGCCATGGCGTGAAGACGCTGCCCGACCTGGTGGTGGTCGTGCTCGGCGCCGACGGCGAGCACCGGCACCATGCGGTGCACATCGACGAGTTCGATCCGGTCTCGGGCAAGGCCGATGTCGTGATCGAAGACCGCCATTTCGCGATCCAGAGCGCCAGCAGGCTGGGCGAGACCCTGATGGCCGGCACCTGCAACGGCAGGCCCTTCACGGCCCAGATCGAGCGCGCCGGCGCGAAGAACCCGCTCGCCATGCGGGTGGCGCACAACGGCACCCGGATCGAGACCCTGGTGCTACTGCCGCGCGCGGCCGAGCTGCTCAAGCTGATGCCGCACAAGGCGCCGCCCGACCTGAGCCGCTTCCTGCTCTCGCCGATGCCGGGCCTGCTGGTCGAGCTGGTGGTGCAGCCGGGCCAGAAGGTGCTGGCCGGCGAGCGGCTGGCCGTGATCGAGGCGATGAAGATGGAAAACATCCTCACCGCGACCCAGGACGGCACCGTGGGCGAGCTGCTGGCAAAGAAGGGCGAGAGCCTGGCCGTCGATCAACCGATCCTGAGCTTCGAATGATCAAGCCTTTCAAGATCCTCGGCCTGCAGCAGGTCGCCATCGGCGGGCCCGACAAGCAGCGGCTGCGTTCGCTCTGGGTCGACATGCTGGGCCTGCCTGTGAAGGGCACGTTCGCGAGCGAACGCGAGAACGTCGACGAGGACATCTGTGCTCTGGGCCACGGCGTCCATGCGGTCGAAGTCGACCTGATGCAGCCGCTGGATCCCGACCGGAAGCCGGCCGTTCACGCCACGCCGCTGAACCACGTCGGTCTCTGGGTCGACGACCTGCGCAGCGCGGTCGATTGGATGGCTGCGCGCGGCGTGCGCTTCGCCCCCGGCGGCATTCGCCAGGGCGCGGCCGGCCACGACATCTGTTTCATCCACCCCAAGGGCAACGACGAGTTTCCGTTGTCCGGCGAAGGCGTGCTGATCGAGCTGGTGCAGGCGCCGGCCGAGGTCGTCGCCGCGCTTTCGGCTTCGCAGGAGATCACCCCATGACCGGACGCACGCTGTACGACAAGCTCTGGGACGAACATGTCGTCCACACCGAAGCAGACGGCACCGCCGTGCTGTACATCGACCGCCACCTGGTGCACGAGGTGACCAGCCCGCAGGCCTTCGAAGGCCTGCGCCTGGCCGGGCGCAAGGTCTGGCGCACGAGCTCGATCGTCGCCACCGCCGACCACAACACGCCCACCACCGGCTGGGCACGCGGCTACGACGGCATCACCGACCCGATCAGCAAGCTGCAGATCACGACGCTGGACGCCAACATCAAGGCCAGCGGCGCCGCGGCCTACTACCCGTTCCTGGACCGGCGCCAGGGCATCGTGCACGTGATCGGGCCCGAGAACGGCGCCACGCTGCCGGGCATGACGGTGGTCTGCGGCGACAGCCACACCAGCACCCATGGCGCCTTCGGCGCACTGGCGCACGGCATCGGCACGAGCGAGGTCGAGCATGTGCTGGCCACGCAGACGCTGCTGGCCAAGAAGGCGAAGAACCTGCTGGTGCGGGTGGACGGAAGCGTCGGCCCAGGCGTCACCGCCAAGGACATCGTGCTCGCCATCATCGGCAAGATCGGCACCGCCGGCGGCACCGGCTTCACGATCGAGTTCGGCGGCACGGCGATCCGGGCGCTGAGCATGGAAGGCCGCATGACCGTGTGCAACATGGCGATCGAGGCCGGCGCCCGCGCGGGCCTGGTGGCGGTGGACGAGAAGACCATCGCCTACGTCCAGGGCCGGCCCTTCGCGCCGAAGGGCGTGGAGTGGGACCACGCGGTCGCGCACTGGCGCACGCTGCAGTCGGATGCCGACGCGAAATGGGATGCCGTGGTCGTGCTCGACGCGGCACAGATCCAGCCCCAGGTGACCTGGGGCACGAGCCCCGAGATGGTGCTGCCGGTGGACGGCCGCGTGCCCGACCCCGACAAGGAGAAGGACGCGGTCAAGCGCGGCGCGATCGAGCGCGCGCTGGCCTACATGGGCTTGCAGCCGAACAAGGCGATCACCGACATCCGCATCGACAAGGTCTTCATCGGCTCGTGCACCAACAGCCGCATCGAGGACCTGCGCGACGCCGCCGCCGTGGTGCGCCGCGTCGGCGGCAGGATCGCCGGCAACGTGCGGCTGGCGCTGGTCGTGCCCGGCTCGGGCCAGGTGAAGGCGCAGGCCGAGGCCGAGGGCCTGCACGAGGTCTTCAAGGCCGCCGGCTTCGAGTGGCGCGAGCCCGGCTGCAGCATGTGCCTGGCGATGAACGCCGACCGGCTGGAGCCCGGCGAGCGCTGCGCCAGCACCAGCAACCGCAACTTCGAAGGCCGCCAGGGCGCCGGCGGCCGCACCCACCTGGTCAGCCCGGCGATGGCGGCAGCGGCAGCGCTGAACGGCCACTTCGTCGACGTGCGCCGCATCGCCTGAGGAGGATCATCTTGGAAGCCTTCACCGTTCACCAGGGCCTGGTCGCGCCGATGGACCGCGACAACGTCGACACCGACGCGATCATCCCGAAGCAGTTCCTGAAGTCGATCGCGCGCAGCGGCTTCGGCCCCAACCTGTTCGATGCCTGGCGCTACCTCGACCCCGGCGAGCCGGGGCAGGACCCGGCCTCGCGCAGGCCGAACCCCGATTTCGTGCTGAACCAGCCGCGCTACCAGGGCGCCTCGATCCTGCTCGCGCGCAGCAACTTCGGCTGCGGCTCCAGCCGCGAGCACGCGCCCTGGGCGCTGCAGCAGTACGGCTTCCGTGCCCTGATCGCGCCGAGCTACGCCGACATCTTCTTCAACAACTGCTTCAAGAACGGCATCCTGCCGATCGTGCTGCCCGAGTCGCAGGTGAGCGCGCTGTTCGACGCCGTTTTCGCGTTCGCGGGCTACCAGCTCACGATCGATCTGCCGCGCCAGCTCGTCGTCAAGCCCGACGGCAGCGCGCTGCCTTTCGAGGTCGAGGCCTTCCGCAAGTACTGCCTGCTCGGCGGCTTCGACGACATCGGCCTGACGCTGCGCCACGCCGACCAGATCCGTGCCTTCGAGGCCGAGCGCCTGGCGCGCATGCCCTGGCTGGCCCACACCCAGATCGGATGAACACCCCATGAAGATCGCCATCCTGCCGGGCGACGGCATCGGCACCGAAATCGTCGCGCAGGCCGTGCGCGTGCTGCATGCGCTGGAACTCAAGATCGAGACCGAAACCGCGCTGGTGGGCGGCGCGGCCTACGAGGCGCATGGCCACCCGCTGCCCGACAGCACGCTGCAGCTGGCCCGGGCCGCCGATGCGATCCTGTTCGGCGCCGTGGGCGACTGGAAGTACGACCAGCTCGAACGCGCGCTGCGCCCCGAGCAGGCGATCCTGGGCTTGCGCAAGCAGCTCGGCCTGTTCGCCAACCTGCGCCCGGCGCTCTGCTACCCGCAGCTCACGCACGCCAGCAGCCTGAAGCCCGAGCTGGTGGCGGGGCTGGACATCCTCATCATCCGCGAGCTCACGGGCGACATCTACTTCGGCCAGCCGCGCGGGCGGCGTACGGCGGTCGATGGCCATTTTCCGGGCGCGGACGAAGCCTTCGACACGATGCGCTACAGCCGGCCCGAGATCGAGCGCATCGCGCACGTCGCCTTCCAGGCCGCACGCAAGCGCAGCAAGAAGGTGACCAGCGTCGACAAGGCCAACGTGCTGGAGACCTTCCAGTTCTGGAAGGACGTCGTCACCGAGGTCCACGCACAGTACCCCGACGTCGAGCTGCAGCACATGTACGTCGACAACGCGGCCATGCAGCTGGTGAAGGCACCGAAATCGTTCGATGTGCTCGTCACCGGCAACATGTTCGGCGACATCCTGTCGGACGAAGCGGCCATGCTCACGGGCTCGATCGGCATGCTGCCCAGTGCGTCGCTCGACCGGTCCAACAAGGGCCTGTACGAGCCCAGCCACGGCAGCGCGCCCGACATCGCGGGCCGGGATCTCGCCAACCCGCTGGCTACAATCCTGTCGGTGGCCATGATGCTTCGTTACTCGCTCGACCAGGCTGCCGCCGCCGACCGCATCGAGTCGGCGGTGCAGGCCGTGCTGACGGCCGGCCTGCGCACGGCCGATATCTGGAGCCAGGGCACGACGAAGATCGGCACTCGCGCGATGGGCGATGCCGTCGTCGCGGAGATCACCGGCAAAGCGATTACCACCAAGACCTAGCGTCGCGGATCGTCTCGCCATTCCTTCTGGACCCCGGCGAACGAGCCGGGGACAGCAGGGGTCCAGAACCACGGAAAAGACGACTCTCAAATGGCACTCGTAGGATTGGTCGGCTGGCGCGGCATGGTCGGCTCGGTGCTGATGGACCGCATGCGCGCCGAGGGCGACTTTGCGCTCATCGAGCCGATGTTCTTCTCGACCTCCAACGCCGGCGGGCCGTTGCCGGCGCCGATTGCCGCGTTGGCGAAGAACGAGACCACGCTGCACGACGCGAACGACATTGCCGCGTTGAAGCGCTGCGACATCGTCATCACCTGTCAGGGCGGCGAGTACACCAAGGCCGTCTACCCCGCGCTGCGTGCCGCCGGCTGGAAGGGCTACTGGATCGATGCGGCCAAGACGCTGCGCATGAACGACGACGCGGTCATCATCCTCGACCCGGTGAATCGCCCGGTGATCGATGCCGCGCTCGCCAAGGGCGTGCAGGACTTCATCGGCGGCAACTGCACCGTCAGCTGCATGCTGATGGGACTGGGGGCGCTGTTCAAGGCCGACCTGGTCGAGTGGATGACGGCCACCACCTACCAGGCCGCCAGCGGCGGCGGCGCGCAGCACATGCGCGAGTTGCTGACGCAGTTCGGCACCGTCAACGCGGCCGTCAAGTCCCTGCTCGAAGACCCGGCGAGCGCGATTCTCGAGATCGACCGTCGGGTCGCCTCCACGCAGCGCAGCCTGAGTGCGGCCGAGACGCAGAACTTCATGGTGCCGCTGGCCGGCAGCCTGATCCCCTGGATCGACAGCGACCGCGGCGACGGGACCAGCCTCGAAGAATGGAAGGGCGGCGCGGAGACGAACAAGATCCTCGGCCGCGGCCCGGGCTTCGGCACCGAGGCGACGCCGATCGACTCGATCTGCGTGCGCGTGGGCGCGATGCGCTGCCACAGCCAGGCGCTGACGATCAAGCTGAAGCAGGACGTGCCGCTGGCCGAGGTCGAGGCGATGATCGCCAGCGACAACGAATGGGTGCGCCTGGTGCCGAACACGCGTGAGGCCACGGTGCAGGGCCTCACGCCGGTGGCGGTGACGGGCACGATGGACATCGCGGTCGGCCGCCTGCGCAAGCTGGCGCTGGGGCCGCAATACCTGGGTGCGTTCACCATCGGCGACCAGCTGCTCTGGGGCGCGGCCGAGCCGCTGCGGCGCATGCTGCGCATCCTGCTGGCGCAGTGAGTTCCCTGCGGCCGCGGCCGTTGCGCGCCGTGCGCCGGGCCTGGTGCGCCGCCGTTGTCGCCCGGCAACAAGCGTTCATTGGCGCAGAAACAAACCATTTCCCGCCCGTTCATCAGCTTCTGCGTGAGCTTGCGCTCCTATATGCTTGATACTGCTGCATTTTCGGGCGCCAGCGGCTATTCGGGCCGCGCCGGCGCTGCTGGACTCGAAGAGAGGGCGGCGGGGCCTGGCAGGGCTGCGCTCGATCGAATGGGGGATCTGCCTTGAACAAGCGCTCGACCAAAGCATTCCGCTTCGCCATCCATGGCGTGGCCCTGGCAGTCACCGGCCTGCTCGGCTCGCAGGCGTACGCGCTGGGACTGGGGCGGGTGACGGTGCAGTCCGCGCTGGGCGAGACGCTCAAGGCCGAGATCGACGTGACCAGCCTGACGCCCGACGAAGCCTCGTCGCTCAAGCTCGGCGTGGCCTCGCCCGATGCCTACAAGGCCGCCGGGATGGACTACCACGCAGTGCTCGCCGGCACCCACGTGCGCCTGGTGAAGCGTCCCGATGGCCGCAACATGCTGGTGGTGACCAGCGACCGCGCGGTGCTGGAGCCGTTTCTCGACGTGATCGTCGAGGCCAACTGGTCCAGCGGCCGGCTGGTGCGTGAGTACACCATGCTGTTCGATCCGCCGCTGGCGCCATCGCCGCAGGTGGCCCAGGCGGCCCCGGCACCCACCGCCCCCGTGGTGGGCGCGGCCCCGCTGCCGGCGCCGCGCCCGGCGCCGGCGCCGCGTGCTGCGCCGGCGGCG
>JAGWLO010000017.1 GCA_028872015.1 Burkholderiales bacterium
GGGTACGACACCGTGGCCAGCGGCGAGGTCTCGGTCATGCCCCAGCCCTGCAGCAGCCACACGCCATGCCGGTCGTAGGCGCGGATCAGCGACTCGGGCACCGCCGCGCCGCCGACCAGGCTGCGCATGCCGGCGGGCAGCTTCCAGCGGCCGGGCTGCTCGACCAGCGCGCGCTCGTAGGCCTGGATCATGCTCAGCCAGATCGTGGGCACGCCCAGGGCCAGCGTCGGCGGCTCGAGCTGGATCAGGTCGAGCAGGTCGTCGGCATGCAGGTGGGGGCCGGGAAACACGATCTTCAGCCCCATCATCACCGCGCCGTAGGGCGTGCCCCAGGCGTTGGCGTGGAACATCGGCGCCACCGGCAGCAGCACGTCGGTGCCCTTGAAGTCCCAGTGGTCGCCCAGGCAGCCCACCAGCGTGTGCAGCACCGTGCTGCGGTGCGAATAGACCACGCCCTTGGCGCTGCCGGTGGTGCCCGAGGTGTAGCACATGGAAACCGGGTCGTTCTCGCCGTGCGGGGCGTACTCGAACGACGTGCCGTCGGCCGCGCCCAGCAGTGCTTCGTAGTCCTCCAGGCCGGCCGGCAGCGGCGCGCCCGCGGCGCCGGAAAAGGGGAACACGATCACGCGCTCGAAGCGGTGCAGGTGCGCGAACTGCCGGTACAGCGGCAGCAGGATGTCGTCGACGACGAGGAAGCGGTCGCCGGCATCGGCGGCGATGGCGCCGATGTCGCCCGGCGCCAGGCGCAGGTTCAGCGTGTGCATCACGCCGCCGGCGGCCGGGATGCCGAAGTAGCACTCGAGGTGCGCGTGGTGGTTCCAGCACAGCGTGGCGACGCGGTCGCCCCGCCGCAGCCCCAGGCCCTGCAGCGCCGCGGCCAGCGCGCGCGTGCGGCGGTAGATCTCGGCGTAGCGGTGCCGGCGCAGGCTCTTGTCGGGCAGGCGCGAGACCACCTCGCTGGCCGCGAAGATCGTGCCCGCCCGCTCGAGCAGGTGGTTGATCGACAGCGGCACGTCCATCATCGTCGTCTGCATCGCGGGTCTCCGGCAGCGGCTGGGGCTGGGGCTGGCGGAAATGCTAGCGGCACCCGCCACGCGCGGCGGCCGCGGGCGGGTAGGTGTTTACGCCGCCGGATCAGACGTCGATGTCCACCGCATCGCCGTGCAGCTCCATCAGCTCGCGCCGCGCCTGGGCCTCGCCCTTGCCCATCAGCTTGGTCAGCGACTCCGCGGTGGCCTCGAAGCCGCGGCCGTCCCAGCTCACCGGCAGCAGGCGGCGCGTCTCGGGGTTGAGCGTGGTCTCCCACAGCTGCTCGGCGTTCATCTCGCCCAGGCCCTTGAAGCGGCTGAGCGTCCACGAGCCTTCGCGCGCGCCTTCCTTGCGCAGCTTGTCCAGCGCCGCCTCGAGCTCGCCCGCGTCGAGCGCGTAGAGCTTGGCCGCGGGCCGCTTGCCGCGGGCCGGCGCGTCGATGCGGAACAGCGGCGGCCGCGCGATGTGCAGATGGCCGCGCGCCACCAGCTGCGGAAAGTGGCGGAAGAACAGCGTCAGCAGCAGCACCTGGATGTGCGAGCCGTCGACATCGGCGTCGCTGAGGATGCAGACCTTGCCGTAGCGCAGGCCGCTGAAGTCGACCGTGTCGGCCGGGCCGTGCGGGTCGATGCCGATGGCCACCGCGATGTCGTGGATCTCGGTGTTGGCGAACAGGCGGTCGCGCTCCACCTCCCAGGTGTTGAGCACCTTGCCGCGCAGCGGCAGCACGGCCTGCGTCTCCTTGTCGCGGCCCATCTTGGCGCTGCCGCCGGCGCTGTCGCCCTCGACCAGGAAGACCTCGTTCAGGTTCAGGTCGCGGCTTTCGCAGTCGGTGAGCTTGCCGGGCAGCACGGCCACGCCGCTGCCCTTGCGTTTCTCGACCTTCTGCGAAGCGCGCTGGCGCGTCTGCGCCTGCCGGATCACGAGTTCGGCCAGCCGGCGGCCGTGCTCGACATGCTGGTTCAGCCACAGCTCGAGGGCCGGCCGCACGTAGGCCGAGACCAGCCGCAGCGCGTCGCGCGAGTTCAGCCGCTCCTTGATCTGGCCCTGGAACTGCGGGTCCAGCACCTTGGCCGAGAGCACGAAGCTGGCGCGCGAGAACACGTCCTCGGGCATCAGCTTCACGCCCTTGGGCAGCAGCGCGTGCAGGTCGATGAAGCCCTTGATGGCGGCGTACAGCCCGTCCTTCAGGCCCGACTCGTGGGTGCCGCCGGCCACGGTGGGAATGAGGTTGACGTAGCTTTCGCGCAGCGTGCCGCCGTCTTCGGTGAAGGCCACGCACCAGCTGGCGCCCTCGCCTTCGGCGAAGTTTTCGCTGATGTCGTCGGTTCGGCCGGCCCCGGCGAACTGCGCACCCTCGAACAGCGGAATCAGCGGCTCGGCGGCCAGGCCCTGCAGGAGGTACTCGCGCAGGCCGCCGGCGTACAGCCAGCGCTGGATCTCGGGCTCCTGGGCGCCGGGCTTGTCGATCGCCAGCGACACCGTCACGCCCGGCATCAGCACGGCCTTGCTGCGCAGCAGGTGCACCAGTTCGGCCCGCGGCAGCTCGGCACTGTCGAAGTATTTCGGATCGGGCCACACCCGCACCGTGGTGCCGTGCCGGCGGTCGCCGGCGCCGGCCCGGCGCAGCGCCAGCGGCTCGACCACGTCGCCGCCGGCAAAGGCGGTGGTCGCCACCTGGCCCTCGCGCCACACCGTCACCGCCAGCCGCCGCGCCAGCGCGTTGGTGACGCTGACGCCCACGCCGTGCAGGCCGCCGCTGAAGCTGTAGGCGCCGCCCGCGCCCTTGTCGAACTTGCCGCCGGCGTGCAGCCGCGTGTAGACGATCTCGATCACCGGCACCTGCTCCTGGGGGTGCAGGCCGAACGGGATGCCGCGCCCGTCGTCCTCGACCGTGACCGAGCCGTCGACGTGCAGCGTCACCGCGATGCGCTTGCCGTGGCCGGCCAGGGCCTCGTCGGCGGCGTTGTCGATCACTTCCTGCACCACGTGCAACGGGTTGTCGGTGCGGGTGTACATGCCCGGCCGCTGCTTGACGGGCTCCAGACCCTTGAGGACGCGGATCGAGGATTCGGCGTATGCGTTCGGTTTGACGGCCATGGCGCCGATTGTAGAAACCGGGTCGCGCGAAGCGCCGCGCGGGGCGGCCGGTCAGGCGCGGGCGTAGCGCGCCATCGCCAGGGCGGCCACGTCGATCTCGGGCGGCCGCCCCGACACCAGGTCGGCGATCACGCGCCCGGTGCCGGCGGCCATGGTCCAGCCCAGCGTGCCGTGGCCGGTGGCCAGCAGCAGGTTGCGGATCGGCGTGGCGCCGACGATCGGCGTGCCGTCGGGCGTCATGGGCCGCAGGCCGCACCAGAAGCTGGCCCGCGAGAGGTCGCCCCCGCGCGGGAACAGGTCGCTCACCACATGCTCGAGCGTGGCGCGCCGCGCCGGCCGCAGCGCCAGGCTGTAGCCCGCCAGCTCGGCCGTGCCGCCGACGCGGATGCGCTCGCCCAGGCGCGTCACCGCCACCTTGTGCGTCTCGTCCATGACCGTGCTTTCGGGCGCGCCGGCCGGGTCGGTGACCGGCACCGTGATCGAGTAGCCCTTGACCGGGTAGACCGGGATGCGCAGGCCCAGCGGCCGCAGCGCCAGCGGCGAGTGGCTGCCCAGGGCCAGCACGTAGCGGTCGGCCGTCAGGCGGCCGGCCGAGGTGTGCACGGCGGCGAGGCCGGGGCCGCCCTGGGCCCGGGGTTCCAGGCGCAGGGCGGTGGTGCCCCAGCGCAGGCGCGCGCCGAGCTGCGTGGCCATCGCGGCCAGCCGGTTGCTGAACTGGAAGCAGTCGCCGGTCTCGTCGCCGGGCAGCCGCAGCGCGCCGACGAACTTCTCGCGCGTGAGCGCCAGCGCCGGCTCGGCCGCGACGAAGCCGTCGCGGTCGAGCACCTCGAACGGCACGCCGTACTGGCGCAGCACCGCCACGTCGCCGGCGATGCCGTCGAGCTGCCGCTGGGTGCGGAACAGCTGCAGCGTGCCTTGCGCACGGTCGTCGTAGGCGATGCCGGTCTCGGCCCGCAGGGCCTTCAGGCAATCGCGGCTGTACTCGGCGATGGGCACCATCCGGCTCTTGTTCAGCGCATAGGCGCGCTCGGTGCAGTTGGCCAGCAGCTGCAGGCCCCAGCGCCACATGGCGGGATCGAGCAGCGGCCAGATGACCAGCGGCGAGTGGCGCATCAGCATCCACTTGATGGCCTTCACCGGCACGCCCGGCCCGGCCCAGGGCGCGCTGTAGCCGGGCGACACCTCGCCGGCATTGCCGAAGCTCGTCTCCAGCGCCGGGCCGGGCTGGCGCTCGACCAGTTCGACCTCGTGCCCGGCCCGGGCCAGGTAGTAGGCGCAAGACACCCCGATCACGCCGCCGCCCAGCACCAGCACCTTCATCGCGCCCACCCTGCCTGTTCAGATCCGCCTGGATGGAAGGGCACTGTAGCGGCCGGGGCGGCGCCGCAGCGCAGCGAATTCTTCGACAATCGCCGCATGAATCAGGCTTCTGGCCCGCCCGCGCCGCCGATGATGCGGGGCCCCTCGGCCGGCCAGGCGGCCGGCCAGGACCCCCGCCCCGACGCGGCCCACGCAACGCTCCCGCCCTCGCCCTGGGTGCAGCGTTTCGCCGCGCTGCTGGCGCCGGGGGCGACCGTGCTCGACCTGGCCTGCGGCAGCGGCCGCCACCTGCGCTGGCTGGCGGCGCAGGGCTATGCCGTCACCGGCGTCGACCGCGATGCCGCGGCCCTGGCGCCGCTGTCCGCCCTGGCCGAGACGGTGGTGGCCGATCTCGAGGCCGCGCCCTGGCCACTGCCGGGGCGGCGCTTCGGCGGCATCGTCGTCACCAACTACCTGTGGCGGCCCCTGTGGCCGGCGCTGCGCGCGGCGCTGGCCGAAGGCGGCGTGCTGATCTGCGAGACCTTCGCTGCCGGCCACGAGCGCATCGGCCGGCCCGCCCGGCCCGAGTTCCTGCTGCGCCGCGGCGAGCTGCTGCACCTGTGCGACGGGCTGCGCGTGGTGGCCTACGAAGACGGCTGGGAGCCCACGCCGGCGCGCCAGGTGCAGCGCATCGCGGCCGTGCAACCGGCGCCCGGCGCGGACGCTGCCGCGCGCTACCCCCTGACCGGCGGGCCGGCGGCGGGGGCCCGCTAAAATCCGGCGATGCCCTGGACCCGCACCGCATGAAACCCATCGTTGGCAGCATCGTCGCGCTCGTCACGCCGATGCACGAGGACGGCAGCGTCGACTACGACGGCCTGCGCCGCCTGATCGACTGGCATGTGGCCGAAGGCACCGACTGCATCGGCGTCGTCGGCACCACGGGCGAATCGCCGACGGTCACGATGCAGGAGAACTGCGAAGTGATCCGCGTGGCCGTGCAGCATGCCGCCGGCCGCGTGCCCATCATGGCCGGCACCGGCGCCAACGCCACCGCCGAGGCCATCGAGCTGGCGCGCTACGCGCGCGAAGTCGGGGCCGACTGCCATCTCTCGGTGGTGCCCTACTACAACCGGCCCTCGCAGGAGGGCATCTACCGCCACTTCCGCGCCATCGCCGAGGCGGTGGACCTGCCGCTGGTGCTGTACAACGTGCCCGGCCGCACGGTGGCCGACCTGCTGCCCGAGACGACGCTGCGCCTGGCCCAGGTGCCGGGCGTGGTCGGCATCAAGGAAGCCACCGGCAACATCGAGCGCGCGGCCTCCCTCATCCGCCAGGCGCCCGCCGGCTTCTCGGTGTACTCGGGCGACGACGGCACCGCCGTCGCCTTGATGCTGCTGGGCGGCCGCGGCAACGTCAGCGTCACCGCCAACGTGGCACCGCGGCTGATGCACGAGTTGTGCAAGGCCGCCATCGAAGGCGATGCGCGGCAGGCCACCGCCCTGCACCTGCGCCTGCTGCCGCTGCACAAGCAGCTGTTCTGCGAGCCCAGCCCGGCACCGGCCAAGTGGGCGATGTCGCAGCTGGGCCTGTGCGGGCCGCAGGTGCGGCTGCCGATCCTGCCGCTGACCGCGGCGGGCCAGACGCTGGTGGGCCAGGCCCTGCGCGAGTCGGGCTTGCTGGCTTGACCCGCCGCGCCTCCTTTCCGTCCTTCTTCGGACCCACACCCCCATGCGCGGGCGCCGTCGCGGCCGTCGCGGAGACCCCAACGTGAATCCCCGTTTCGCCATCACCTCCCTGCGGCTCGCCACCCTCACGCTGCTGGCCGCGCTGGCCGGGTGCTCCACCGTCAAGGGCTGGTTCGCGTCCGACGACGAGTCCGGCGTCGACACCCAGCCCCAGCGGCCGCAGTCGCTGATCGTGCCGCCCGACCTGTCGCAGCTCAGCCGCGACAGCCGCTATGCGGTGCAGGGCGGCGTGGTCAGCGCCTCCGAGGCCGGCGCCTCGGCCCCGGCCGCCGCAGTCGCCACCGGCGCGCCCACGGTGGCCATCAACAGCGAAGGCGGCATGCACATCGAGCGCGACGGCCAGGCGCGCTGGCTGGTGGTGCCGCAGTCCCCCGAGACGCTGTGGCCGCAGGTCAAGGCCTTCTGGGAGCGGCGCGGCTACAAGCTGAGCGTGGACGACCCGAAGCTCGGCGTCATGGACACGGAGTGGCACGAGGACAAGTCGAAAGCGCCGCTGGGCACGGTGCGCAAGCTGCTGGGCGGTCTGCTCGACAACGCGGTCGACACCGGGCTGCGCGATGCCTACCGCACGCGCATCGAGCGCACCGCCAAGGGCAGCGAGATCTACATCAGCCAGCGCGGCATCCGCGAGGTCTTCGTCAACGACCAGCACGACGAGACCGCATGGCGCCCGCGCCCGAACGACCCGCAGCTCGAGGCCGAGATGCTCGCGCGCCTGATGCTGGCGCTGGGCGGCCCCGGGGCCGGCGCCAACGCCGCCGCTGCCGCTGGCCCGGCCGCGGCGGCCAGCGCCGCCACCGTGACACAGGCGCCACTGGCCCGCATGGCCGACCCCGCCCAGCAGCCCACCACGCTGACGCTGGACGAGCCCTTCGACCGCGCCTGGCGCCGCGTCGGCCTGGCACTGGACCGGGGCGGCTTCACGGTCGAGGACCGCGACCGCACGGCCGGTCTGTACTTCGTGCGCTGGGTCGACCCGAAGAACGTCAACAAGGAGCAACCGGGCTGGTGGGCCCGCCTGTTCGGCGACCACAGCAACCCGCAGGCGGCGCTGCGCTTCCGCATCGCCCTGAAGCCGAGCGCCGACCAGACCACGGTGGCGGTGCAGAACTCCACCGGCCAGGTCGACACCGGCGACAACGCCCGCCGCATCGCCGACCTGCTGCTGCAAGACCTGCGCTGACTGAGTGCCGCGGCGCTCCCGCGGCACCGTCTCAGCGCTATCGCGCGGCCAGCGGCCTGACGTCGCGCCGCGGCGAGCCGACGAAGAGCTGGCGCGGCCGGCCGATCTTGTATTCGGGGTCGGCGATCATCTCGTTGAGCTGGGCGATCCAGCCCACCGTGCGCGCGAGCGAGAAGACGGCGGTGAACAGGCCCACCGGGATGCCGATCGCGCGCTGCACGATGCCCGAGTAGAAGTCGACGTTCGGGTAGAGCTTGCGCGAGACGAAGTAGTCGTCCTCGAGCGCGATCTTCTCCAGCGCCATCGCCAGCTTGAACAGCGGGTCGTCGTGCAGGCCCAGCGCGCTCAGCACCTCGTGGCAGGTCTCGCGCATCAGCTTGGCGCGCGGGTCGTAGTTCTTGTAGACGCGGTGGCCGAAGCCCATCAGCTTGACGCTGCTGTTCTTGTCCTTGACCTGCTTGATGAACTCGCCGATCTTCTCGACGCCGCCGTTGCGCTGGATGTCCTCCAGCATGTTCAGCGCGGCCTCGTTGGCGCCGCCGTGCGCCGGGCCCCACAGGCAGGCCACGCCGGCGGCGATGGCGGCGAACGGGTTGGTGCCCGAGCTGCCGCACAGGCGCACGGTGGAGGTGGAGGCGTTCTGCTCGTGGTCGGCGTGCAGGATGAAGATGCGGTCGATGGCGCGCACGAGCACGTCGTTGGGCGCGTACGGTTCGCACGGCGTGGCGAACATCATGCGCATGAAGTTCGCCGAGTACGACAGGTCGTTCTGCGGGTAGATGTAGGGCTGGCCGACGCCGTACTTGTAGGCCATGGCCACCAGCGTGGGCATCTTGGCGATGAGGCGGATCGCGCTGATCTCGCGGTGCTGGGCGTTGTTGATGTCGGTGCTGTCGTGATAGAAGGCCGACAGGGCGCCCACCAGGCCGGTCATCACCGCCATCGGATGGGCGTCGCGGCGGAAGCCGCGCAGGAAGAACTGCATCTGCTCGTTGACCATCGTGTGATGGCTCACGAGCCTGACGAATTCGGCCTTCTGCGTCGCGTTCGGCAGCTCGCCCTTGAGCAGCAGGTAGCAGGTCTCGAGGAAGTCGCAGTGCTGCGCCAGCTGCTCGATCGGGTAGCCGCGGTACAGCAGCTCGCCCTTGTCGCCGTCGATGTAGGTGATGGTGCTGTTGCACGAGGCCGTGCTCAGGAAGCCCGGGTCGTAGGTGAACTTGCCGGTCTGGGCGTAGAGCTTGCGGATGTCGATCACGTCCGGGCCGATGCTGCCCTTGTAGATCGGCAGGTCCATGCTCGGGCTGCCGTCGGAGAACGACAGCATGGCTTTGACGTCGGAAGGGGTCATGGCTTCGGGCCTTTCTTCGGTTTTCGGGTCGGTCACGGCAGGCGCAGCAAGGCCAGCACCTCGTGCACTTCGGGAGAGTCGCTGAGTTCCGGCACGGCCGGCGGCTGCCTGCGCCGCAGCAGCAGATCGAGCAGGTCGTTGTCCGGCAGGTCCATCAGGGCGTTCAGCCCCGCGGCCTGCCGGTTCGTGATCGTCTCCCCGTGCCGGCGAAAGAAGCGTTCGATGAGCAGATCGTTCTCGAGCAGGCCGCGGCGGCAGCGCCACCGCAGCTTGCTGAGCGCGCGCTCGTCGAGACGGTCGTCCATGGCGTCCTGAGGTCACACCGCGCGGCGGACCATCAGCTCCTTGATCTTGCCGATCGCCTTGGTCGGGTTCAGGCCCTTGGGGCAGACGTCGACGCAGTTCATGATCGTGTGGCAGCGGAAAAGCCGGTACGGATCCTCGAGGTTGTCGAGGCGGCCGCCGGTGTCCTGGTCGCGGCTGTCGGCGATGAAGCGGTAGGCCTGCAGCAGCCCGGCCGGGCCCACGAACTTGTCGGGGTTCCACCAGAAGCTGGGACAGCTGGTGGAGCAGCTGGCGCACAGGATGCACTCGTACAGGCCGTTCAGCTCGTCACGCTCCTCGGGGCTTTGCAGGCGCTCCTTCTCGGGCGGCGGCTCGTCGTTGACGAGGTAGGGCTTGATCGAGTTGTACTGCTTGAAGAACAGGGTCATGTCCACGATCAGGTCGCGGATCACGGGCAGCCCGGGCAGCGGCTTGAGCACGATGGTGCCGGGCAGCGTGCGCATGTTGGTCAGGCAGGCCAGGCCGTTCTTGCCGTTGATGTTCATGGCGTCGGAGCCGCACACGCCCTCGCGGCAGCTGCGCCGGAAGCTCAAGCTGGGGTCGACCTTCTTCAGCTTCATCAGCGCGTCGAGCAGCATGCGCTCGTGGCCGTCGAGCTCGACCTCGAGCGTCTGCATGCGCGGCTTGGCGTCGGTGTCGGGGTCGTAACGGTAGATCTGGAAGGTGCGGAGCGTCATGGGAAACAACCTGTTCAGAACGTGCGGACCTTGGGCGGGATCGACTCGACGCTCAGCGGCTTGAGCTGCACCGGCTTGTAGTCGAGCCGGTCGCCCTCGGAGTACCACAGCGTGTGCTTCAGCCACTGCTCGTCGTTGCGGCCGTTGGGATGCTCGGGCGTGTCGCCGTAGTCGTTGACCGTGTGCGCACCGCGGCTCTCGCGACGCGCCGCGGCCGAGACGATGGTGGCGCGCGCCGACTCGATCAGGTTGTCGACCTCCAGCGCCTCGATGCGTGCGGTGTTGAAGACCTTGCTCTTGTCGGCGAGTGCGATGCGAGGCACGCGCTGGGCGATGGCGGCGATCTTGGCCACCCCTTCGTCGAGCATGGCCTGGGTGCGGAAGACGCCGGCATGCTGCTGCATCGCGGCGCGGATGTCGCCGGCCACGTCCTGCGCGTACTCGCCGCCAGTGGCGGCATCGAGCTGCGCCAGCCGCGCCAGCGAGCGGTCGGCGGCGTCGGCCGGCAGCGGCTGGTGCGACTTGTCGGCGTGCTTGAAGCTCTCGACGATGTGGTTGCCGGCGGCACGGCCGAACACCAGCAGGTCGAGCAGCGAGTTGGTGCCCAGGCGGTTCGCACCGTGCACGCTGACGCACGAGCACTCGCCCACGGCATAGAAGCCGCCCACCACGCTGTTGGGGTTGCCGTTCCTGGGGGCCACCACCTGGCCGTGGATGTTGGTCGGGATGCCGCCCATCTGGTAGTGGATGGTCGGCACCACCGGGATCGGCTCCTTGGTGATGTCGACGTTGGCGAAGTTGTGGCCGATCTCGAGCACGCTGGGCAGGCGCTTGGCGATGGTGTCGGCGCCCAGGTGCGTCATGTCGAGCTGGATGTAGTCCTTGTTCGGGCCGCAGCCGCGGCCTTCCTTGATCTCCTGGTCCATGCAGCGGCTGACGAAGTCGCGCGGCGCGAGATCCTTCAGCGTCGGGGCGTAGCGTTCCATGAAGCGCTCGCCGTCGCTGTTGCGCAGGATGGCGCCCTCGCCGCGACAGCCTTCGGTCAGCAGCACGCCGGCGTTATGCACCCCGGTCGGGTGGAACTGCCAGAACTCCATGTCTTCCAGCGGGATGCCGGCACGCGCGGCCATGCCCAGGCCGTCGCCGGTGTTGATGAACGCATTCGTGCTGGCGGCGAAGATGCGCCCCGCGCCGCCGGTGGCGAACAGCGTGCACTTGGCCTGCAGCACGTGCAGCTCGCCGGTCTCCATCTCCAGCGCGGTGACGCCGAGCACGTCGCCGTCTGCATTGCGGATCAGGTCGAGCGCCATCCACTCGACGAAGAAGTTGGTCCGCGCCTTCACGTTCTGCTGGTACAGCGTGTGCAGCATCGCGTGGCCGGTGCGGTCGGCGGCGGCGCAGGCGCGCTGCACCGGCTTCTCGCCGTAGTTGGCGGTGTGGCCGCCGAAGGGACGCTGGTAGATCGTGCCGTCGGGGTTGCGGTCAAAGGGCATGCCCATGTGCTCGAGCTCGTACACCACCTTGGGCGCCTCGCGGCACATGTACTCGATCGCGTCCTGGTCACCCAGCCAGTCGGAGCCCTTGACGGTGTCGTAGAAGTGGTAGTGCCAAGTGTCCTCGGCCATGTTGCCCAGGCTCGCACCGATGCCGCCCTGGGCTGCCACCGTGTGCGAACGGGTCGGGAACACCTTGGACAGCACGGCCACGTTCAGGCCGGCCAGCGAGAGCTGCAGCGCCGCGCGCATGCCGGAGCCGCCGGCCCCGACGATGACGACGTCGAACTTGCGCTTGGGAAGAGATGCGAGGGTCATGGTCTACAGCCTCCAGAGCACTTGCACGGCCCAGCCCATGCAGCCGACGAGCCAGACGATGGCGGCCACCTGCAGCGTCAGGCGCGCCGCCACCGGCTTGACGTAATCCATCAGGATGTCGCGCACGCCGACCCAGGCGTGCCAGCCCAGCGACAGGAAGACGACGAAGCTGAGCACCTTCATCCCCTGCCCGGCAAAGATGCCGGCCCAGGTGTCGTAGCCCAGCGGGCCGCGACTGAAGATCACCTGGGCCAGCAGCACGAGCGTGAACAGCGCCATCAGGGTGGCCGTGACGCGCTGGCTGAGCCAGTCGCGCATGCCGTAATGGGCGCCGACGACGACGCGCTTGGAACCGTAGTTGACGGACATGGTGTGGGGCTCCCGGGCTGCTTTTTGGGGTGGGCTCGAATCAGTACAGGCCGAACAGCCGGGCGCCCAGCAGCAGGGTGAGCACGGCGCTGGCCACCAACGTGACCACGGCCGACTGCCGACCCTGGGCCTTGCCCACGCTGTGCGTGAGGTCCATCCACAGGTGGCGCACGCCGGCCATGAAGTGGTGCAGGAAGGCCCAGATCAGGGCCAGCGCCAAGAGCTTGAAGAACCAGCCCGGCACGAAGCCCACGCCGTAGCCGAAGGCGCCGGTGAAGCGGTCGAAGCTGACCTCGGAGCTGACGCTGTTGTCGAACATCCAGACGATGAACGGCAGCAGCACGAACATCAGCGCGCCGCTGAGGCGGTGCAGGATCGAGACCCAGCCCGCCAGCGGCAGGCGGTACTGCAGGGCCTGCGTCAGGCGCATCGTGCCGGGCCGGGTGCTGGTCGTCTGGCTCATGTTCTCTCTCTGTAACCGGATGGATCGAGGCGAGTTTATTGCAACGCAGCAGACCTCAGCGGGCGCGTTGCCTCGGTCCGGCCCTCAGCCCTCAGCTGAGTTCGTTGCGGTAGTGATGGGCACTGGTGTGATAGAGGCCGCGGCGCAGCTCCACCGGCCGGTCGCCATAGGTGTAGGACAGCCGCTCCACCGACAGCAGCGGCGTGCCGGGGGCCACGTCGAGCAGGGCCGCCTCGTCGCCCAGGGCCGCCACGGCGCGCAGCTTTTCTTCGGCGCGGATCATGTGGACCGCGAACTCGGCCTCGAACAGCCGGTACATCGGCCCGCGCCAGGCCTGCAGCCGCTCCGCCGTGAGGCCCTTGAACAGGCCGCCGGGCAGCCACAGGTCGTCCAGCACCACCGGCCGCAGGGCCGCGCCCTCGGCCGCCAGCAGCAGCCGGCGCACCTGCACCGCGGCCTCGCCCGACTTCAGCGCCAGCAGCCGCGCCACTTCCAGCGGGGCGCGCATGCGGCGGCAGTCGAGCAGGCGGCGCTGCAGGGCCGGCGTGCCGCCGGCATCGGGCATCAGGCGCAGAAAGCGGTATTGCGTGGCCTGCTCGGCGTGGGTGGCGACGAAGGTGCCCTTGCCCTGGCGGCGCACCAGCACGTTCTCGGCCGCGAGCTCGTCGATGGCCTTGCGCACCGTGCCCTGGCTGACGCCGAAGCGCGCCGCCAGTTCGGTCTCGCTGGGGATGACCTGCCCGGGCTGCCACTCGCCGCCCTGCAGCCCGCGCAGCAGCAGGGTCCGGATCTGCTGGTACAGCGGGCTGAACGAGGGCGCCGGCTCGGGCGCCGCCGCCGGGACGGCAACGGAAGGCATCCGCGCATTGTCTTACATCGGGTCTTGCATAAGACATAAGACACATCGCCCGGGCCGGACACTAGAATTCCGATTTCACCCGACGCGCCGCTTGCCGCGCTCACCGCCAGGAGATCCGCATGTCCAAGAAACCCGTACGCGTGGCCGTCACCGGTGCCGCCGGCCAGATCGGCTACGCCCTGCTGTTCCGCATCGCCAGCGGCGAGATGCTCGGCAAGGACCAGCCGGTGATCCTGCAGCTGCTGGAAGTGCCGGCCGAAGGCCCGCAGAAGGCGCTCAAGGGGGTGATGATGGAACTGGAGGACTGCGCCTTTCCGCTGCTGCACGGCATGCAGGCCCACAGCGACCCGATGTCCGCATTCAAGGACGCCGACTACGCGCTGCTGGTGGGCTCGATGCCGCGCAAGGCGGGCATGGAGCGTGCCGAGCTGCTGTCGATCAACGGCCAGATCTTCATCGGCCAGGGCAAGGCGCTGGATGCGGTGGCCAGCCGCGACGTCAAGGTGCTGGTGGTGGGCAACCCGGCCAACACCAACGCCTGGATCGCCATGAAAAGCGCGCCCGGCCTGAAGCGCGAGAACTTCACCGCCATGCTGCGCCTGGACCACAACCGCGCCCTGAGCCAGATCGCGGCCAAGACCGGCAAGCCGGTGGCGGCGATCGAGAAGCTCGCCGTCTGGGGCAACCACAGCCCGACGATGTACGCCGACTACCGCTTCGCGACGATCGACGGCGCGTCGGTCAAGGACATGATCAACGACCAGGTCTGGAACCAGGACGTGTTCCTGCCCACCGTCGGCAAGCGGGGCGCGGCGATCATCGAGGCCCGCGGCCTGTCGTCCGCGGCCAGCGCGGCAAATGCCGCCATCGACCACATGCGCGACTGGGCATTGGGCACGAACGGCGGCTGGGTCACGATGGGCCTGCCCAGCAACGGCGACTACGGCATCCCGAAGGACGTGATGTTCGGCTTCCCGGTGACCTGCGAAGGCGGCAAGTACAGCGTCGTGCAGGGCCTGCCGATCGACGCCTTCAGCCAGGCCTGCATCGACAAGACGCTGGCCGAGCTGATGGCCGAGCAGGAAGGCGTCAAGCACCTGCTCTGACCGGCGCGGACGCCGCGCCAAGGGCCGGCCGCCGTGAGGCGCCGGCCCTTCGACGTTTCAGGCCCAGACCACCGGACCGGGAGCCGCGTACCAGCCGTCCACCGCGTCGGCCACCGTGGCCTCGATGCGCGAGCGCTTGATCTTCAGGGTGGGCGTCAGGCAGCCGTTGCCGATGGACCAGGGCTCGCGCGCCACCACCAGCACCTGCAGCCGCTCGTGGCTGGCGAGATCGGCGTTGACCTGGGCCAGCAGGCCCGCCAGGGCCGACTCGACCTCGGCGCGCACGGCGGCGTCGCCCAGGCGCGGCCGCAGCGCCTCGTCGAGCACGACCACGGCGTAGGGCGCCGGCCGGCCGCTGCCCGAGACCAGCGCCAGCTCGACCATCGGGTGCGCGTTGAGCCGGTTCTCGATCGGCGCCGGCGCCACGTACTTGCCCTTGGCGGTCTTGAACAGCTCCTTCTTGCGCCCGGTGAGCTTGAGCAGGCCCTGGTCGTCGTACTCGCCCAGGTCGCCGGTGCGGAAGTAGCCGTCCTCGGTGAAGCTCTCGGCCGTGAGTCCGGGCTGCTTGTAGTAGCCCGCCATCTGGCCCGGCGACTTGATCAGGATCTCGCCGTCCACGTCCAGCCGCGACTGCACGCCGGGCAGCGGCCTGCCCACGCGGCCGAGCACGAAGGCGTCCGCGGGCGTGGTGTGCGAGTAGGCGAAGTCCTCGGTCATCGCGTAGCCGTCGACGAGGTCGAGGCCGAGGCGGCGGTACCAGTCCAGCAGTGCCGCCGGCATCGGCGCCGAGCCGCTGCCCGCGCGTTCCACGGCATCGAGCCCGAGGCTGGCCAGCACCTGCTTGCCCACCGGACCGGCGGTGGCCGGGTCGGCCAGCATCGCGTCGAGCTGCGCCGCCGGCATGCGCGCCAGCACCGCCTGCTGGAACTTGGCCCACAGCCGCGGCACCGAGATGAAGATCGTGGGCCGCGCGCGCTTCAGATCGTCGACGAAGGTCGCCAGCGAATCGCCGAAGTAGATGTGGGTCCAGCCGCCGGCCAGCGCGGCGCATTCGACCCAGGCGCGCTCGAAGCAGTGCGCCAGCGGCAGGTACGACAGCACGCGGTGCTCGCGCGCCACGCCGCCGTCGCGCGCCAGGCTGTCCTCGACCAGCGCCTGGGCGACGCGGCTGATGGCGCCGAAGGTCTGCATCACGCCCTTGGGCTGGCCGGTCGAGCCCGAGGTGTAGAGCAGCATCGCCAGCTCGTCGGCGCCGCGCACCGGGCGCCCCGCCAGCGGCGGCGTGCGCTCGACGATGGCCTCCCAGGTGTCGATGCCGCTGACCGGCGCCAGCGGCAGCGCGATGCAGGGCAGCCCGGGCGGCACGCCGGCCTGTTGCTGGGCCCAGTCGTCGAGCTTGCCGATGAACAGCAGGCTGGCCTCGGCATGCGTCAGCACGTAGCGCAGGTTGGCCGCCGTCTCGGTGGGAAAGATCGCCACCGTGCAGCCGCCGGCCATCCACACCGCCAGCTCGGCGATGATGAAGTGGGCGCTGTTCTTGGCCAGCATCGCCACCCGCGCGCCCGGCGCCAGACCGCGGCCTTGCAGGTGCGCGGCCATGCGCCGCGCCTCGTCCAGCGCCTGCGCCCAGGTGATGTCGGCCACGCGGCCCCCGCCCACCGGCTGGGTGAAGAGCAGTCGGTCGGGGTGCGCCGCGGCGTGGTCGTGGGCGGCGTCGAGCAGCAGGCGGGTCGGGGTCATGCGGTCTTTCGTGGCGGGTGCGGGTGCCACCCTGCCGGGCATTCTGGAAGAGGCCCCGCGCGCGTCAATAGGGACGGCCGGCAGGGCCAGGCGCTACGCTTGCAGCCTGCGACGCCACTGCCGGTAGGCCCATGACCCCCGACCACCCCCGCCTGGCCCTGTTCGAGCCCGAAGAGCGCACCTTCTCGGCGCTGCCCGCCTGCGATCATTACAGCGGCGTCGAGCCGCGCATGCGCAAGAGTCTGGCGCTGCAGGCCGAGCTGGGCCCGGTGTTCGACGTCACGCTGGACGGCGAGGACGGCGCCCCGGTGGGCGGCGAGGTCGAGCACGCGCAGCTCACGGCCGAGCTGGTGAACTCGGCCGCCAACCGCTGGGGCCGCGTCGGCGCGCGCGTGCAGCCGGTGGAACACCGGCGCTTCGACGAGGTGGTCGATCTGCTGGTGCAGCAGGCCGGCGCACGCCTGGCCTACCTCGTCATCCCCAAGCTGCGCGGCGCCGCCGAGCTGCAACGTGCCACCGACAAGATCGACGCCGCCTGCCGCCGCCACGGCCTGGCACGCGCCATCCCGCTGCACGCGCTGGTGGAGACCCACGGCGCGCTGCGCGAGGTGCAGGCGCTGGCGGCGCACCCGCGGGTGGAGTCGCTCTCGTTCGGCCTGATGGATTTCGTCTCGGCGCACGGCGGCGCGATCCCGGCCGAGGCCATGAGCGCCACCGGCCAGTTCGAGCACCCGCTGGTGCTGCGCGCCAAGCTCGAGATCGCCGCCGCCTGCCACGGCCACGCCAAGACGCCCTCGCACTGCGTCGTGACCGAGTTCAGCGACACCGCGGCGCTGAAGGCCGCCGCCACCCAGGCCTGCCGGCGCCTGGGCTACACGCGCATGTGGAGCATCCACCCGGCGCAGATACGCCCCATCGTCGAGGCGTTCGCGCCCAGCGCCGACGAGCTGGCGCTGGCGATCGACCTCATCGGCGCGGCCCAGGCCGCGCACTGGGCACCGATCCGCCACCGCCACGGCGGCCAGGACCGGCTGCACGACCGCGCCAGCTACCGCTACTACTGGCAGCTGATCGAGCGCGCCGAGCGCAGCGCCGCCGCCGGCGGCCCGGCGCTGCCGCCGGCGCTGCGCGCAGCCTGGTTCGGCTGAAGTGTTGGTAGGCTTGCGCGTTCCGTGCCGCCCTGGCCCCTAGCCGATGAAGCGCTCCTTCGCCCTGCCCCCGCCGCTGCCCCGGGCGCCGCGCGCCGCCCCGCCTGCCGACCGGCGCTTCGCCGGGCTGGCGGCACTGGTGGCCTTGCTGGCCCTGCTCGCCTTGCTGGGGCCCGGCGCCGCCCGCGCCCAGCAGCTCGACCTGCGGCTGCTCGAGACCACCGACGTGCACATGAACCTGCTGGCCTACGACTACTACGAGGACAAGCCGGTCGACAGCTACGGCCTGGACCGCACCGCCACGCTCATCGCCCGGGCGCGCGCCGAGGTGCGCAACAGCCTGCTCTTCGACGACGGCGACATGCTCCAGGGCAGCCCGCTGGGCGACTACGTGGCGCGCATCCGGCCGCTGCAGCCGGGCCAGCTGCACCCCGCCATCCGCGTCATGAACGCGCTGCACTACGACGCCGCCAACATCGGCAACCACGAGTTCAACTACGGCCTGCCCTTCCTGCGCCAGGCCCTGGCCGGCAGCGATTTCCCGTGGGTCGACGCCAACCTGGTCGTCGACGACGGCCAGGGCCGGCCCGCCTCGGCGCCGCCGGCCTTCACGCCCTACGTGATCCTGCAGCGCCGCTTCGTCGACCGCAGCGGCCAGGCGCACACGCTGAAGGTCGGCGTGGTCGGGTTCGCGCCGCCGCAGGTGATGCAGTGGGACCGCGAGAACCTGCAAGGCCGGCTGCAGGCCCTGGACATCCCGGCCACGGCGCGCCGGCTCGTGCCGCTGATGCGCGCCGCCGGCGCCGACATCGTGGTCGTGCTCGCGCACTCGGGCCTGGAGCGCAGCGCCCACACGCCGCCGATGGCCGAGAACACGGTGGCACGCCTGGCCGAGGTGCCCGGCGTCACGGCGATCCTGTTCGGCCATTCGCACGGCGAGTTTCCAGGCCCGTTCTTCGCCGGCTACGCCCATGTCGACCTGACGGCGGGCAGCATCGACGGCGTGCCGGCCACGATGGCCGGCTTCTGGGGCAGCCACCTGGGCGTGATCGACCTCGTGCTCGACAAGGGCACCGACGGCTGGCGCGTGGCATCGGCCCATGCCGAGCTGCGCCCCGTGTACGACCGGCGCGAGCACCGCGCGCTGGCCGCGCCCGACCCGGCCATCGCGCGCCTGGTGCAGGCCGAGCATGCCGGCACCATCGCCGCCATGGGCGTGCCCGTCACGCGCAGCACCGCGCCCCTGGACAGCTACTTCGCCCAGGTGCGGGACGACCCGTCGGTGCAGGTGGTGGCTGACGCGCAGCTCGCCTACGGCCGGCAGCTGCTCGCGGGCACGCCCTACGCCGGCCTGCCGCTGCTGTCGGCGGCGGCGCCGTTCAAGAGCGGCGCCCGAGGCACCGGCGGCGGCGGCGGCTACACCGACATCCCGGCCGGCCCGATCGCGCTGCGCGACGTGGCCAGCCTCTACGTCTACCCGAACACGGTGAAGATCGTGCGCCTGACGGGCGCGCAGGTGCGCGAGTGGCTCGAGTTCGCGGCCGGCGCCTTCAACCGCATCGACCCCCACGGCCCGCCCGCGCAGAGCCTGCTCAACCCGGCCTTCCCCAGCTTCAACTTCGACACCCTGGACGGCGTGCAGTACGCCATCGACCTGACGCAGCCGGCCCGCTACGACCGCAGCGGCCAGCTCGTCGCGCCCGACGCGCACCGCATCGTCGGCCTGCGCTGGCAGGGCCGGCCCATCGACGAGCGGGGGTACTTCGCCATCGTCACCAACAACTACCGGGCCGCGGGTGGCGGCAACTTCCCGGGCCTGGACGGCAGCAACATCATCGTGAACGCGCCCGAGGAAAACCGCGAGGCCCTGGTCGACTACCTGAAGACGCAGCAGCCGCTGCAGCCGCACGCCGACGGCAACTGGCACCTGCAGCCGGTGCCGGGCGTGAGGCTGCGCTTCGTCTCGGGCGCGGGCGCCATCGCGCGGCTGGCGCAGGCGCCGCAGGTGCGGCTGGTCAGGGACAACGGCGACGGCAGCGCGCTGTTCGAGCTGACGCCATGAAGCGGCGGCCCACGCCCGGCCGATGACGGCCCGGCCCTGGCGCGGCCTGGCCGCGCGGCTGCTGCTGGGAGGCCTGGCGCTGGTGCTGGCCGCCCTGCTGGCCCTGGCCGCCGCGGCGGCCTGGTACTGGCGCGAGCTGCCGCCGCTGGACAAGGCCATCGACTACCGGCCGCGCCAGCACATGCAGGTGCTCACCGCCGACGGGCTGGTGATCGCCGAGTTCGGGGCCGAGCGGCGCGTGTTCGTGCCCATCGCGAAGATCCCGATCCGGCTGCGCGATGCCGTGCTCTCGGTCGAGGACGCCGACTTCTACCACCACGGCGCGATCAGCTGGCACGGCGTGGCGCGGGCGCTGGTGGCCGACCTCACCGGCGGCATGCCGCAGGGCGCCTCGACCATCACGCAGCAGGTGGCGCGCACCTTCTTCCTGTCCACCGAGCGCACGCCCGAGCGCAAGATCAAGGAAGCGCTGTTGGCCTACCAGCTCGAGCAGCGGCTGACGAAGAACCAGATCCTCGAGCGGTACATGAACCAGATCTACCTCGGGGAGCATGCCTACGGCTTCGGCGCCGCGGCCGACGTGTACTTCGGCAAGTCGCTGGACGCGCTGACGGTGGCCGAAGCCGCGATGCTGGCCGGGCTGCCGCAGAACCCGGCCAACGCCAACCCGCTGGCCAGCCCCGAGCGCGCGCGCAAGCGCCAGCTGTGGGTGCTGTGGCGCATGCGCGCCACCGGCGACATCGACGCGGCCACCTACCGCAAGGCCGTGGCCGAGAAGCTGGTGCTCAAGAGCCCGCTGTTCGTCGACGTCAACGCGCAGCACGTGGCCGAGATGGCGCGCCGGGCCGCGGTGGCGCTGCTGGGCGACCAGGCCTACACCGACGGCGTGCGCGTCGTCACCACGCTGCGCGCCGCCGACCAGCGCGCGGCGCATGCCGCGTTGCGCCGCGCCGTGCTGGCGCACGAGGCCACGCTGCCCTGGCGCGGCCCCGAAGACCAGCTCAGCCTGCCCGCCGACCCGGTGCAGGCCGAGCGCGCCGCCGCGCTGGCGCTGAAGGACCTGCGCGACGACGCCGACCTGCGCGTGGCCGTGGTGCTGGCCGCCAGCCCGCGCCGGCTGGTGGCTGAGCTGGCCTCGGGCCGCATCGTCAGCGTCACCGGCCCCAGCCTGCAGCGGGTGGGTGCCGCGCTGCGGCCCGGGGCGCCGCCGTCGCTGGCGATCCGGCGCGGCGCGGTGGTGCGGCTGCTGGCCGTGACGCCGCCCGCGCACGCGCCGCCGCCCGCCCGGCGTGCCCGGGCGCGGCCCCGTGCCCCGGCGCCCAGGCCCCCGCAATGGGCGCTGGCGCAGTGGCCGCAGACCGAGGCCGCGTTCGTGGCCCTCGACCCCGACACCGGCCGCGTGCGCGCGCTGGTGGGCGGGTTCGACTTCAACCACGACCAGTTCAACCACGTCACCAGCGCGCAGCGCCAGCCGGGCTCGACGATCAAGCCGTTTCTGGTCTCGGCCGCGTTCGAGTCGGGCGTGATGCCCGAGACGCTGGTCAACGACGCGCCGCTGCCGCCGCTGCCGGGCGAGCCGGCCGACTGGCACCCGCACGACGACGACGACGACCAGTACGAGGGCATGATGACCGTGCGCCGGGCGCTGGTGGAAAGCAAGAACATGGTCGCCATCCGGCTGCTGCAGCACGTGGGCCTGGCCGCCGCGCGCGCCTGGATCGGGCGCTTCGGCTTCGACCTGAGCCGCCAGCCCGACGACCTCACGCTCGCGCTGGGCAGCGGCAGCGTCACGCCGCTGGAGCTGGCGCTGGGCTATGCCGTGCTGGCCAACGGCGGCCACCGCGTCACGCCGGTGCTGATCGACCGCATCACCGATGCGCAGGGCCGGGTGCTGTTCCAGGCCCCGCCGCCGGCGCCGCTGACCGAGGCCAACCGGGTGGTGCCGGCGCGCAACGTGTTCCTGGTCGACTCGTTGCTGGCCGACGTCACGCGCAGCGGCACTGCCGCGGCCGCGCAGCAGGCGCTGCAGCGGCCCGATCTGTACGGCAAGACCGGCACCACCAACGACGGCGTCGACGCCTGGTTCGCGGGCTTCGCCCCCGGGGTCGTGGCCGTCGCCTGGATGGGCTACGACCAACCCGCCAGCCTGGGCCCGGGCGCCACCGGCGCGGCGCTGGCGCTGCCGATCTGGATCGACACGCTGCGCGAGATGCTGCAGGGCGTGCCGGTGCAGCCGCCGATCGACCTGACGCCGCCCCCCGGCATCGTGGCCGCCGGTGACGACTGGCGGTACGCCGAATGGGCCGACAACGGCCTGGCGGCGCTGGACGACCCCACGCCCGCGGCCGCGGCGGCGGCCGCGAGCGCTGCCTCGGCCCCCGCCCCGGCCGCTCCGGTAGCCCCTGTAGCCCCGGTCGCCCCGGCTTCGGCGCCCGCGCCCGCCCCGGTCGCGACGGGTGACCTGGCCGCCCTGGCCGCCCTGGCTGCCGTTCCGTCGACCCCGCGGCAGTGAGCCGCGGGCTCAGAGCGGCGGCGCAATGCCCTCGGCGTAGTCCACCAACGCTTCCAGCAGCCCCTGCGCGCGCTCGTCGCCGCGCTCGACCGCCGCCTCGGCCAGGGCGTCGACCTGCTCGGTGAAGCGCGCCAGCGTCAGCGCCCCGCCCTCGCCCCGGTGCAGACGCGCGGCGCAATGCTGCTGCCAGCGCAGCTGCTCGGCCGCGCCCAGCGTGGTGCCGAAGTTGCGCGCGCGCCAGCGGAACACCAGCTCCTCCAGCCGCGCGTCGTCGAAGGCCAGCCGCCGCGTGGCCAGCACTTCGGGCGTCAGCTCGCGCAGCCGCTGCAGGCTGCGCCGGTCCTCGTCCTTCAGGAAGGCGCCGTACAGGTCTTCATCCACGTCCGCCGCCGGGCCGGCCGGCCGGGCGTAGACCTGCGGCCACAGGGGGGCGAGCGCGCGCGCCAGCTCCGCGGCCCGACCGGCGTGGCGCAGCGCACCCTCGACGTCCAGGCCCCAGCGCTGCGCCGCCCCGCCCAGCGTGCGCAGGTTGCCGATCACGATCGGCGACTTGTTGACGTGGATCGTCTTGATCGGCAGCCGCGTCTGGCCCGCGGGCAAGGCCTCGGCGCGCGTGTACAGGCGGTGCCGGATGGTCTCGGCGTCGAGCCCCGCCAGCGCCTCGGGGTCGTGCGCCAGGTCCCACACGATCAGCTCGTTCTTGTTGGTGGGATGCGCCGCCAGCGGCCAGACCACGGCCAGGCAGCCGCGCTCCACCGGGTACATGCCCGACAGGTGCACGAAGGGCCGGCCGACGCCGATCTCGGCCCGCACCGCGTCCTTGTTGCGCAGCCTCAGGCAGAAATCCCACAGCCGCGGCTGCGCGGTCTTGACCAGCCGCGCCAGCGCCACCGTGGCGCGCACGTCGGACAGCGCGTCGTGCGCCGCCTCGTGCGCCAGGCCGTTGGCCGCCGTGAGGTGCTCGAGCCTGAACGAGGGCCGGCCCGCCAGCTCGCCGCTGTCGTGGTGCGGCCACGCAATACCCTCGGGCCGCAGTGCCCAGGTGCAGCGCACCACGTCGAGCAGGTCCCAGCGGCTGCAGCCGTTCTGCCATTCGCGGGCGTAGGGGTCGATCAGGTTGCGCCAGAACAGGAAGCGCGTGACCTCGTCGTCGAAGCGGATGCTGTTGTAGCCCACGCCGATGGTGCCGGGCCGGGCCAGCTCGCGCTCGACGGCGGCGGCGAAGGCATGCTCGGGCACGCCCTGCGCCAGCGCCTGCTGCGGCAGGATGCCGGTGAGCAGCACGCTCTCGGGGTCGGGCAGGAAGTCGGGCGCAGGCTGGCAGTACAGGCTGATCGGCGGGCCGATCTCGTTCAGCCCGGCATCGGTGCGCACACCGGCGAACTGCGCCGGCCGGTCGCGCCGCGGCACCCGGCCGAAGGTCTCGTAGTCGTGCCAGAAGAAGCTGGTGTCGGCCATCGGCGGGACGATAGCGCAGGGCCGCCGCGCCGGCCCGGCCTCCCGCCGGCTGCCGCTGCCGGCTATTTCTTCTTCGCCGGCGCCTTGGCCTGCAGGGCGTCGGCCATGCCGATGAGCACGCCGCTGACCATCGCGGTGTAGCTCTCGGCCAACGCCTGCGCCGCGCGCATGGAGGCGGCGCGGGTGCTGCGCATCGCGCTCTGCATCTGCTGGGCCATCTGCTCGGCCGTGCCGGCCGCCTTGGCGCCCGACAGCGTGCCGCCGGCCTGCATCTTCTCGAGCACGCCGGTCCAGGCCGCGGCCACCGGCGCGGCGGCGCCTTCGCTGGCCTTCTTGAAGGCCGCGAACATCGTGTCCTCGACCTTGTCCAGGTCGGCCAGTGCCTTGGCCAGGTGCTTCTCGCGCATGTCGGCGCCCTGCGCCACCAGCGTGGACAGCGCCACGCGGTTGGCCTCCACGGCCTTCAGCATGGCGTCGTCGATGCCGGCCACGGCCTGGTCGAGCAGGGCCTCGGGGTCGATGCCGGCCGTGAGGTTCCGGGCGGCACCGGCGCTGGCCGCCTCGGCCACCGACTTGAGCGCACCGCGCATGTTCTTCAGCGTCAGCTCGCGGCCCTGCAGCGCGGCCATCATGGCGTCTGCCGCGGCCTTGCGCAGCTGCGCGCCCTGCTTGGCGCTGGCGCCCTCGAAAGCGGCGATCAGGGCGTCGGCATCGAACAGGGGCTTGGACATGGGGGTCTCCGGGGGGTGTGCGGGTGGTGGCCCGGATGCTCGCACCGGCACGCGCCGCGGGCAAGCACAATGCGGCGGTGAGCTGCCTGCCGCGTGCCAGCCCCCCGCCCTCGGCCTGGGCCAGCGGGCTGACCCTGACCCTGACCCTGGTCCTGGCCTTGGCCCCGGTGCCGGCCCGGGCCCAGACCGCCGACGCCGGCCCGGCCGTCACGCCCTACCGCCCCAGCGTCTCGACCCCGGCCACGCTGTCGGCGCCGGGCTACCTCGAGTTCGAGGCCGGCGGCCTGCTGGCGCGCGGCGGCGGTGACAGCCGGCGCAGCAGCCTGCCCTACACGGTGAAGCTGGCGTTCAGCCCCGACTGGGGCCTGCGGCTCGGGGGCGAGGCCTGGGCGCGCCAGGCCGGCAACGGCGCGCCCGCGCTGCAGGGCCTGGGCGACACCGGCGTGGTGCTCAAGCGCCGCTTCGCCGTCGATGCCGCCTCGGCCTTCGGGCTCGAGCTCGGCGCCACCGCGCCCACCGGCCGCACCGGCCTGGGCGCCAAGGCCGCGGCGGGGTCCCTGAACGGCATCTACAGCGCCGACCTCGGCGCGCTGCACACCGACATCAATCTGGTGGCCACCCGCTATGCCCATGCCGACCCCGGCGTCGCGCGCGACCAGGCGCTGTGGGCCGCCGCGCTGTCGGGGCCGCTCACCCCGCGCCTGGGGCTGACGGCCGAGTTGTCGGGCACCCGCCAGCGCGGCGCCGACGCCACCACGCAGCTGCTGCTGGCCGCCAGCTACAGCGTCTGGCGCGCGCTGGTGCTGGACGCCGGCCTCGCGCGCAGCCTGCGCCGCGGCGTGCCCGACGCCGCGCTGTTCTTCGGCCTCACCGTGCTCGGGCCGCGTCTGTTCTAGCGGCCACGGCCGGCGCCGGGCGGCAGCCGGATAATCGGTGTGCCCTGACCCCGACGGAGCCCGCCGCATGACCCGCGTCTTCAACTTCAGCGCCGGCCCCGCCGCGCTGCCCGAGCCCGTGCTGCGCCAGGCCGCCGAGGAGATGCTCGACTGGCACGGCAGCGGCATGTCGGTGATGGAGATGAGCCACCGCGGGCGCGAGTTCATCGCCATCGCCGCCGAAGCCGAGTCGCTGCTGCGCCAGCTGATGGCGATCCCGGCGCACTACAAGGTCCTGTTCATGCAGGGCGGCGCGATCGCCGAGAACGCCATCGTGCCGATGAACCTGCTGCGCGGCCACGCCGGCGCCGACTACATCGACACCGGCGAGTGGAGCAAGAAGTCGATCCAGGAGGCGCGCAAGTACGGCCGCGTCAACGTCGCCGCCAGCGCCGCCGACAGCGGCTACACCACGATCCCGCCGCGGCAGACCTGGCGGCTCGACCCCGGGGCGGCCTACGTGCACATCTGCAGCAACGAGACCATCGGCGGCGTCGAGTACCCCGACGCGCCCGACGTCGGCGCGGTGCCGCTGGTGGCCGACATGTCCAGCAGCATCCTGTCGCGACCGGTGGACGTGACGAAGTACGGTGCCCTCTATGCCGGCGCGCAGAAGAACATCGGCCCGGCCGGCCTGACGATCGTGGTCGTGCGCGAAGACCTGATCGGCCAGGCGCTGTCGATCACGCCCTCGGCCTTCGACTACAAGACCGTGGCCGACAACGAGAGCATGTACAACACGCCGCCGACCTACGCGATCTACATCGCCGGGCTGGTCTTCAAGTGGCTCAAGGACCAGGGTGGGCTGGTGGCGATGGAAGCGCACAACCGGGCCAAGGCGGCGCTGCTCTACGACTACCTCGACCGCACGGCCTTCTACCGCAGCCCGGTGGCGCGCGACTGCCGCAGCCTGATGAACGTGCCCTTCAAGCTCAAGGACGACGCGCTCGACGCGGCCTTCCTGAAAGGTGCCGAAGAGCGCGGCATGGTGCAGCTCAAGGGCCACCGCTCGGTGGGCGGCATGCGCGCCAGCCTGTACAACGCGATGCCCATCGCCGGCGTGCAGGCGCTGGTGGCGTACATGCAGGAATTCGAGGCCCGCCATGGCTGAAGGCGCGCCTGCGGCGCCAGCGCGGCTGCGCATCCGGGTGCTCAACGCCATCGCGGCCGAGGGGCTGGCGCGGCTGCCGGCGCAGCGCTACGAGCTGGGCCGCGACTTCGCCGACCCCGCGGCCATCCTGGTGCGCAGCGCCGACATGCACGCCATGGCGATCCCGGCCAGCGTGCAGGCGGTGGCGCGCGCCGGGGCCGGCACCAACAACATCCCCGTGGCCGCGCTCAGCGCGCGCGGCGTGCCGGTGTTCAACGCACCCGGCGCGAACGCCAACGCGGTGAAGGAGCTCGTGCTCGCGGGCCTGCTGATGGCGGCGCGCCAGATCGCGCCGGCGCTGCGCTTCGTGGCCGCGCTCGACCCCGCGGCGGCCGACCTCGAGCGCCTGGTCGAGGACGGCAAGAAGGATTTCGCCGGCACCGAGCTGCAGGGCCAGACCCTGGGTGTGGTGGGCCTGGGCCGCGTGGGCGCGCTGGTGGCCGATGCGGCCATCAAGCTCGGCATGCAGGTCATCGGCTTCGACCCCGAGATCACGGTCGACGCCGCCTGGGGCCTGCCGGCGCAGGTAAGGCGCGCCGGCAGCGTGGCCGAGGTGCTGCGCAGCGCGCCCTTCGTGACCCTGCACGTGCCGCTGCTGGCGGCCACGCGCGGCCTGGTGGGTGCGGCCAACATCGGCCTCATGCGGCCGGGCGCGGTGCTGCTGAACTTCAGCCGCGACGGCGTGGTGGACAACGCCGCGGTGCGGGCGGCGCTGGATGCCGGCGCGCTGTCGGCCTACGTGTGCGATTTTCCGAGCGCGGCCCTGCACGGCCATGCCCGCGTGGTGGCGCTGCCGCACCTGGGCGCCAGCACGCGCGAGGCGGAAGTGCAGTGCGCGGTGATGGTGGCCGAGCAGCTGCGCGCCTACCTCGAGGACGGGCAGATCACCAACGCGGTGAACTTTCCCGCCGTCAGCCTGGCGCGCGAGTCGGCCTGGCGCGTGGCCATCGCCAACGCCAACGTGCCCAACATGCTGGGCCAGATCTCCACCACCATGGCGCGCGCCGGGCTGAACATCCACACCATGGTCAACAAGTCGCGCGGCGAGATGGCCTACACGCTGGTCGACGTCGACAGCCCCGTCGCCGCCCCGGTGCTGCAGGCGCTGGCCGCGATCCCGGGCGTGCTGGCGGTGCGCAGCCTGGTCGCCGCGACCGCATGACCGCGGACGAGGAGCCCGGCCCGCCCGGGCTGAGCATCGCCGGCGCGCGCGCCACGATCACGCTGCGGCGGCCGGCGCACCGCAACCGGCTGCACCGCGAGGACCTGCACGCGCTGCAGTCGCACCTGCGGCGCATCGCCGCCGACGACGCGCTGCGCGTGCTCGTGCTGACCGGCCAGGGGCCGGCCTTCTGCGCCGGCTTCCACCTCGGCCAGCTCGGCCAGCCCGACGCCGCCGGCACCGACCCGCAGCTGTTCGAGCACACGGTGGACGCGCTGGCGGCGCTGGCGCTGCCGACCGTGGCACGCCTGAACGGTGGCATTCACGGCGGGGCCACCGACCTGGCGCTGGCCTGCGACTTCCGCATCGGCGTGGCCGGCCTGACGCTGCGCATGCCGGCGGCCCGGCTGGGCCTGCACTACTACCCCGGCGGCCTGCAGCGCGCAGTCGCCCGGCTCGGCCTGCAGGCGGCCAAGCGGCTGTTCCTGCTGGCCGAGCCGGTGGACGACGCCGAGCTGCTGCGCATCGGCTACCTCGACGCCCTGGTGGGCCCGGCGCAGCTCGATACCGCGGTCGATGCCTTGTGCGCCTCGCTGCAGGCCGGCGCGCCGCTGGCGCTGCGCGGCATGAAGGCCTCGTTGGACGAGCTCGCCCAGGGCGGCGCCGACCCGGCGCGGCTGCGCGAGCGCGTGGCCCGTTGCGCCGACAGCGCCGACCTGCGCGAAGGGCTGGCGGCCCTGGCCGAGCGGCGCACGCCGCAGTTTCTGGGCCGCTGACGCTCGCCGTCGGCGCGACCGCCCGGCGCGAGCCGCCAGGCCGACCGCGGTTTCATCCGCAAAATGGTTGATACCGGCCGATCTGGGCCGGCTATGCGGGTCTGTCGCGGGCATGGCGGCCCCGGGGCGGCCGGTAGCATGCCGCCGATGTGGAGGGCCATGCTCGGTTTGCTGGTCGCGCTGTGGCTGCCGGTGCCGACGGCGGCGGCCGCGCTGGCGCCGGCTGGCGGTGCGGAGGCCCGCGTCGACATCACCGACCCGCATTTCGAGTCGGTGGGGGGCGGCGAGATCCCGCGCGAGGTGGTGGCGACCCTGGCGCAGGACGGCGCGGGCTACCTGTGGGTCGCCACCGGCGACGGCCTCGTGCGCTACGACGGCTACCGCTTCCGGCCCTGGGAGCGCGACAGCGCCGACCCCACGCAGCGCAACCTGGGCTGGGTGCGCGCCCTGCTCGGGGCGCGCGACGGGCGGCTGTACATCGCCACCGAATCGCAGGGCCTGGCCGTCTACGACCCCCGCACCGAGCGCATCACCGACGTGCCGCTCGGCCTGGGCAGCGACGACGGCGCGCGGCCCGCGATCCTGGCCATGGCCGAGGACGGCGAGGGCGCCGTGTGGCTGGGCACCGTCGGCGCCGGCCTGGTGCGCTACGAACCCGCCACCGGCCGCAGCACCCGGCTGGCGCACACCGGGCAGCCCGGCAGCCTGCCCGACGACCGCGTACGCGCGCTGCGGGTCGACCGCCAAGGCACGCTGTGGGTGGGTACCTGGCGCGGCCTCAGCCGGCGCCTGCCCGCCAGCCGGCGCTTCGAGCCGATCGCCTGCACCGGTGCCGCCGGCGACGCCACCCAGCTCGGCGACCAGGCGGTGCAGGCGCTGTTCCAGGCCTCCGACGGCCGCCTGTGGGCCGGCACCGCGCAGGGCCGGATCGCGATCGTCGACCCCGACAGCGGCCGCTGCCGCCTGCTCGGCCGCTCCGACGGCCTGGGCGCGGACGACGAGGCCGCGGTGACCAGCTTCACCGAGGGCCCGGACGGCCGGGTGTGGGTCGGCCGCACCAGCGGCATCGACCTGCACGACCTCGCCAGCGGCCGCCTGCTGCGCCGCCTGCGCCACGACCCGCGGCGACCGCTCGGCCTGGCGGCCAACGAGGTGACCACGCTGCTGCGCGACCGCGCCGGCCTGATCTGGGTCGGCGGCTACGGCCTGGGCCTGCAGCGGCACGACCCGAACGACATCGCCGTCCGGCTGCGCGAAGCCGACCTGCGCCCCGGCAGCCCGCTGGCCGACGCCGACGTGCGCAGCCTGCTGCAGGCCGACGACGGCCGCATCTGGGCAGCCACGCACGGCGGCTGCGTGGCCTGGCTGGACACGGGCCTGCAGGCCACCGGCGCTCTGTGCCCCAGCCTGACCCGCGCCGACGGCCGGGCCGCGGCCGGCGAGCGACCCTGGCCCGTGCAGGCCATTGCGCAGGGGCGCGACGGCGCGGTCTGGCTCGGGGGCGAGGCCGCCCTGCTCGAGATCGGGCGCGACGGCCGGCGCCGGCGACTGCTGTACCACCACGCGGGCGCCACCAACCACCTGCTGGTCGCCAGCGACGGCACGCTGTGGGTCGGCACCGAGGACGGCCTGTACCGCCTGCGGCCGGGGGCCGCGGGGCTCGAGCGCGTGGCGCGGGCCGACGGCCGGCCCCTGGCCGGCGACGTGTTCGTCACCGCCCAGGCCGCCGACGGTGCGCTGTGGGTGGCCAGCGCGCGCGGCCTGTTCCGCGTGCCGGCCGGCGCGGACGCGCTGCAGCCGGTGCAAAGCCCGCCCGGCCAGGGCCTGGGCAACCCGACCGTGATCGGGCTGCTGTTCGATCGCCAGCACACGCTGTGGGTGGACGTGGCCGTGACCGGCCTGCACCACCTGACGGCCTGGGACGGCCGAAGCGCGACGTTCGATGCCGTCAGCGTGCGCCACGGCGTCACCGGCCGGCCTTTCGGCGTGAATCTGCTGGAGGACGCGCGTGGCCGCATCTGGAGCCAGCTCAACGTCTACGACCCGGCCCGCGACCAGCTCGACGAGCTCGGCCCGGCCGACGGCGTCCGATTCGGCACCGGCTGGTTCCGCGCCTACGCGCAGCTGGGCGACGGCCGGATGCTCTTTGGCGGCAGCCGGGGCCTGCTGGTGGTGCAAGCCGAGCGCTACGACCGCTCGGCCTACCGCCCGCCGCTGGAGATCACGGGCCTGCGCATCGACGGCCGGCCCGTGCCCGCGGGCCGGCTCGCGCGCGGGCTGCACATCGAGCCCGGCCAGCGCAGCTTCAGCCTCGATTTCGCAGCGCTCGACTACAGCGACCCGGGCCGCATCCGCTACGCCTGGCGCCTGGACGGCTACGACCGCGACTGGGTCCACGCCGGGGCCGACCAGCGCCACGCCAGCTACGGCAACCTCGACCCGGGCCGCTACGTGTGGCGGCTGCGCGCCACCAACCGCAGCGGCGTGTGGAGCCCGCGCGAGCTGGCCGTGGCCGTGCAGGTGATGCCGGCCTGGTGGCAGCGCAGCAGCTTCAAGATCGCGCTGGCCGCGCTGCTGCTGATCCTGCCGGCCGCCTTCGTGCAGTGGCGCACGCGCCGCCTGCGCCAGAGCCGGCGCGAGCTCGAGGCGCAGGTGCGCCTGCGCACTGCCGAGCTCGAGGCGACGACGCAGGCGCTGCAGCGCGAATCGACGGCGCTGGCCGAGGCCAGCCTGACCGACCCGCTCACCGGGCTGCGCAACCGCCGCTTCCTGGCCCAGCACATCGAGCGCGAGACCGCGGCCGTCGTGCAGCGCTACGCCGGCACCGGGCAGCACCCGGCCGCGCCGCTGGACGGGGCCGACCTGGTGTTCTTCCTCGTCGACATCGACGAGTTCAAGCAGGTCAACGACCTGCACGGGCACGCCGCCGGCGACGCCGTCATCGCGCAGATGCGGGCCCGGCTGGGCGAGGTGTTCCGCGACAGCGACTACCTCGTGCGCTGGGGCGGCGAGGAGTTCCTCGTCGTCGCCCGCCATGCCTCGCGCCGGCATGCGCCCGAGCTGGCCGAGCGCGCGCGCGCGGCGGTGGCCGACCGGCCTTTCGAGCTCGGCGACGGCCGGCCGCTGTCGCGCACCTGCTCGGTGGGCTTCTGCTGCTTCCCCGTCGCGCCATCCGAGCCCGGCGCGCTCGACTGGAGCGACACCGTCAGGCTCGCCGATGCCGCGCTCTACGCCGTCAAGCACCACGGCCGCAACGGCTGGCTCGGCGTGGTGGCGGCCCGCGCCGATTCGGCCTCGGCGCTGCGCGCGGCGGCGCGGGGGCCGCTGGCGGCCTGGGCCGGCAGCGGTGCGCTCGAGCTGGCCGGATCGGCTGCCCTGCGGGCCTGGCCCGCGGACGCGGCGGTCGACGCCTGAGCCGCGCCGCCCGGACGGCGATCGATCAGGTGCCGGCCCGGTCGCCGACGGCCTCGGCGCGCCCGGGCGCGTCGAAGCCGGCCTCGACCAGCTTCACCAGCGCGTGCAGGGTCTGGTTGATCGGCGTGGGCACGCCCAGCGCCTGACCGCGGCGGGCGATGAAGCCGTTGAGGTGGTCGATCTCGCTGCGCCGGCCGCGCGCCAGGTCCTGCGCCGTGGATGAACGCTGGCCCGGCATCGCCGGGGCGATGGCCGCCACCGCCTGCAGCATCGCCGGCAGCGCCAGCCTGACGCCGGCCGCCGCGGCCACCGCCACCACCTCCTGCACCAGCGCCTGCTGCAGCGCCCGGATCTCGGGCAGCGCGGCCACCCGGCCGTAAGGCGCCTGCGCCAGCGCCGAGATGGCGTTGTAGGCGCAGTTGATGAGCAGCTTGGTCCACAGCGCCGTCATCACCTCGGCATCGATGCGCACCGGCACCTGCGCCGCGATGAAGACATCGGCCACCGCCCGCAGCGTGGCGGCCAGTGCCGGCACCTGCGCGGCGGCGGCCTCGAGCGGGCCGATCACGAGGTCACCGCGGCCATGGTGCAGCACATGACCGGGCCCGGCCATCTCGGTGGCGACGTAGACCACGGCCGGGATCACGGTCTGCGTCACCCGCGCCGCGATCAGCCCGGCGTTCTCGACCCCGTTCTGCAGGCTCACCACCACCGCGCCGGGCGCCAGGTGCGGCGCCAGCGCGCGCGCGGTGGCGTCGGTGTCGGTGGCCTTGACGCAGAACAGCACCAGGCCCGCACCGCGCACCGCCGCCAGCTCGACGCTGGCCGCCACCGCCACCGTCTCGGTGCCGCCGGCGCGCTGCAGCAGCAGGCCGGCGCGGCGCATGGCGTCCACGTGCGGCGCGCGGCCCACCATCGTGACGCGGTGCCCGGCGCGCGCCAGCAGGGCGCCGTAGTAGCAGCCCACCGCGCCCGCGCCGACCACGGCCACGTCCGTCTTGGCACCCATTGCACTCGCTTCAACCGCCATGCCGCCCTCGCTCCTGTCGCTCGGCACGCCCGGCCGGGCGCGCAGCTTAACGCCAAGGTGCGCGGGCTGCCGCCGGCGGCGTCAGGCGTGGCCGAGGAAGGCCTGGAACGCCTCGATGCTCAGCGGCCGGCTGTACAGGTAGCCCTGGTAGGCCAGGCAGCCGATGCCGGCCAGGAAGTCGCGCTGGGCCTCGGTCTCGACGCCCTCGGCGATGACTTCGAGGCCCAGGCTGCGGGCCAACGCAACGATGGTGCGGGCGATGGCCGCGTCGTTCGGGTCGCTGAGCACATCGCGCACGAAGGACTGGTCGATCTTCAGCTGCTGCAGCGGCAGGCGCTTGAGGTAGGCGAGGGACGAGTAGCCGGTGCCGAAGTCGTCGAGCGAGAAGTTCACGCCCCAGGCCTTGAGCTCGTGCATCTTCTCGATCACGTCCTGCAGGTTGTTCAGCAGCATGCTCTCGGTCAGTTCGAGCTTCAGCTGCGAGGGCTCCGCGCCGGCCTCGCCCAGGGCCGCGAGCACCTGCTCGACGAAGTCGGGCTGCAGGAACTGGCGCGCACTCACGTTCACGGCCAGGGTGAGCGCGCGCGTGCCCGGCGCCGCCGCCCAGGCGGCGAGCTGGCGGCAGGCCGTCTGCAGCACCCACCGGCCCAGCGGCTGGATCAGCCCGGTGGTCTCGGCCAGCGCAATGAACTCGCCCGGCGGCACCAGCCCGCGCGCCGGATGCTGCCACCGGACCAGGGCTTCCGCACCGGTGACCTGGCAGCGGGCATCGACCTGGGGCTGGTAGTGCAACAGCAGCTGGCCCTCGTGGATGCCGCGGTGCAGGTCGGACTCCAGGCTGGCCCGGCGCAGCAGCTGCTCCTGGATGGCCGGCTCGTAGAAGCGCAGGGTGTCGCGCCCCGCCGCCTTGGCCTGGTACATCGCCAGATCGGCCCGCTTCATGAGCTCGTCGACCGAGATCGGCAGCTCACCGAAGCAGGCGACGCCGATGCTGGCGCTGCTGCGCTGCTGGTGGCCCGCCAGCTGATACGGCTGGTGCAGGGCCGTGCGGATCTTCTCCCCGATCGTCTCGACCTGGTCGACGGCCTCGGACAGCGGCGCCTTCAGGTCTTCCAGCAGCACCACGAACTCGTCGCCCCCGAGACGCGCCACCGTGTCGGCTTCGCGCAGGCAGTTCACCAGACGCCGGGCCACCTGCAGCAGGAGCTGATCGCCGACCTCGTGGCCGAGGGTGTCGTTGACGGTCTTGAAGTCGTCCAGGTCGATGAACAGCAACGCGCCCGGCCGGCCGCTGCGCCCGGCCGCGGCCAGGGCGTGCGTCAGCCGGTCGGCCAGCAGGCTGCGGTTGGGCAGGTGCGTGAGCGGGTCGAAGAACGCCAGATGCTCGATCTGCGCCTGCTGCGCCTTGCGCTCGGTGATGTCCTCCTTGACCGCGAGGTAGCTGATGGTGCGGCCGGTCTCGTCGACGATGGGCGAGATCGAGGCGTGCTCCCAGAACAGGCTGCCGTCCTTGCGCCGGTTGCACAGCTCGCCCTGCCACACCGTGCCGCCGGCCAGCGCGGCCCAGAGCTGGCGGTACACCTCCTCGGGCGTCTGCCCCGACTTGAACAGCCGCGGGTTCTGGCCCAGGAGTTCCTCGCGCCGGTAGCCGGTGATCTGCTCGACCTTCGGGTTGGCGAAGGCGATCCGGCCGTCCAGGTCGACGACCAGCACCGACACCGGGCTCTGCTCGATGGCGCGGCCCAGGGTCTTGAGCACGCGCTCCTGGTCGCGCAACTCGGCCTGGCGCGCGAAGCCGGTGAGCGCGTGGCTGATGTCGGCCGCCATCTCGACCAGCAGCGCGCGCACCGACGGGTCGAAGGCCTGCGTGATGCCCGCAAACAGGAACAGCGTGCCCACCACCAGCCCGCCGCGCTGCAGCGGCAGCGCCGCGCCGGCGATCCAGCCGAATGCCCGGGCGCGCTCGCGCCAGGGGGCGGTGCGGGGGTCGCTCGCGTAGTCCTCGGTCCATTGCGGCTGGTTCTGGCGGATGGCCGTGCCGATCAGGCCCTGGCCATGCGGGTCGTCCTCGGCCACCGTCACGCGCGCCGTGCGCAGGAAGTCCAGCCCGCTGCCATGGGCCGCGGCCGGCTTGACGGTGCGCTGGTCGTCCGCCACCAGCATCACGCAGGCCATCGACAGGCCGGCTGCCTCCACGGCCGTGCGGCACACGCGCTGGAACAGCTCGTCCGCGTCGGCGCTGTGCACGATGGCGTGGTTGCACTCGCTCAGCGCACGGTACAGCCGCGATAGCCGCAGCGTGCGCTCGTGGGCCGCCTGCAGCTCGCTCATGTCGCGGATGATGGCGGTGTGCATCGGACCCTGGGCCGACTGCCACTGGGCCAGCGACACCATGGCGGGGAACTCCTGCCCGCCCCGGGTCCGGGCTTCGATGCTCAGGGCGGCACCCGTGCCGCCGCCGCCCGCAACCACGGCCCGCATGTGTTCGAACAGCGGGCGCCAGCTGCGGCGCGGCAGCAGGCGCGTAATCGGCCCGGCCAGAACGTCACGCGCGGCGTAGCCGAACACGCGCTCGGCGGCAAGGTTCCAGCCCAGGATGTGGCCCGCGTCGTCGCAACTGACGATGGCATCGGGCGCGCGCTCGATCAGCGTGCGGTAGCGGCGCTCGCTGGCCTGCAGGGTGGCGCCGAGCCGGCGTTCCCGGGCGCGCGCCCAGAGGCCGCCGCCGGCGAAGGCGGCGATCAACAGGCTCAGCAGCGCGGCGATGCCCAGGTAGAGGTGCTGTCGCTCGATCACCCGGGCCAGCAGCCCGGCTTCGGCGGTGCCCGCCACGACCCACAGCGGATAGCCCTCGAGCTGGCGGTAGGCCACCAGGCGGCGCACACGGTCGGGCCCGATCGGGCCCCGGTAGCTGCCCGTGGCAGGCCCGCCGCGGGCGGCGGCCAGGAACGCGGCCGCGGGGCCGGACCCGGGGCGGCTGATGCCCCCGGCACGCAGGTCGACAGGCGTGCCGTCGTCGCTGACCAGGGCCAGATAGTCTTGCGGCCGCAGCCGCGACCGGTCGAAGGCCGTGGCGAAGCCGCCCAGACGAACCTCGGCAACGGCCATGCCGCCGAAATGGCCGTCGGGCTCGGTGACGCGCTGCGACAGCAACACCACGCCCGCCGGGCCGGCCGGGCGGACGAGCACGCGCCCGTCCGGGTGCGTGGCGTGAAACCGGAACGACGGGCTGGTGCTGACGTCGGTCGCCAGTTCGGGGCCGACGTCGGCGCCGCCGGCAGCGCCCGGCAGCGGGGCGGACGGGCTGGCGAACACCCTGCGCCCCTGGGCATCGAACAGACCGATCGTCTCCAGCACCCGGCGATCGACCCGCACCGCGCCCAACAGGCGGCCCAGGCCGCTGGCCGGCACGCCTGCCTGGTGCAAGGCACCGAGGATCGACAGCAGCTGCTCGACCTCGTGCAGGCCGGCCCGCACCTGCGCGGCGGCCTCGATGGCCAGATTGGCGTTGTCGCGCTCCTGGTGCGCGAAGCGGTCGAGCCGATCGGCCCGCCCCCGCTCCAGGGCCGCGGTCCAGACCAGGATCGTCGTCAGCGCACAGAACAGCGGCAACATCCAGCCGCCCACGTCCTGCCAGAGTGGACGGCGCGCGGCGCTGGGGGAGGTTGTCATGAGAGCTTGGCGGACCGCCTGGACCGGCTCGACGCGTGCGTGGACCCACCGGCCATCGCGCGTCGACAACCCGCTGTCTGCGCCGGAACCCGCAGCGCATGGGCGCTGCGATCAAAACATTCGGCTTCCCGCCGCCGTGATGCCCGCACCGGGCGCGGCGACCGCCTCGATCGAGGCCTCTGGACGGGAGGCTGGATCACTCCATTATCGGCCGGGGCGCGCCGGGCTTGAGCGGCGCCGGCTGCGCCAGCAGCTGCGCCACCGCCGCCACCGCGATCACGGCCGGCTCCTTGCCGGCGATGCCCGGCAGGCCGATCGGGCAGGCGATGCGCTCGATCAGCGCCGGCGCGCAGCCGCGCTCGCGCAGCCGGTGCTCGAAGCGCGCGCGCTTGGTGGCCGAGCCGATGAGGCCGAAGAAGCCGAAGTCGCCGCGCGCCAGGATGGCCCGCGTGAGGGCGAGGTCGAGGTCGTGGCTGTGCGTGAGCACAAGGTAGAAGGCGCCCGGCGGCGCGGTGGCCACCTCGGCCTCGGCCGGCTCGACGCACAGGCGCTGGATGTGCGGCGGCGGCGGCGCGGCCGGAAACTCGCTTTCGCGCTCGTCGATCCACTGCACGCGGCAGGGCACGCCGGCCAGCAGGGTGGCGATGGCGCGGCCCACGTGGCCGGCGCCGTACAGCTGCAGGTGGAAGCGCGGCGCCGGCAGCAGCCACTGCGCGGGGTCGACGGCGGCATCGGCCAGCAGCGCCAGGCGCAGCTGCAGCGCGCCGCCGCAGCACTGCCCGAGCGCGGGCCCGAGCGCGATCTGCTGCAGCACCGGCGCGCCGGGCTCGCGCAGCAGGCGCCGCGCGTCCTCGATCGCGCGCAGCTCGAGGTGACCGCCCCCGATGGTGCCCAGCACCTCGTCGGCTGCCACCAGCATGCGCGTGCCGGGCTCGCGCGGCACCGAGCCCCGGGCCGCCACCACCTCGACCACCGCCGCCGCGCGGCCGGCGGCGCGCCAGCGCAGCGCGGCTTCGCGCAGCGCGTGCGGCGTCATGCGCGGCCGGGCGCGGCCGCCGACTGCACGGACGCCTGCACGGCCGTGATGGCGCGCAGGAGGGCCTCGGGCGTGGCCGGCGCCTGCAGCGGCGGGTCGACGCGGTGCCCGCCCACGGCCGAGACCGCATCGCGCAGGGCGAAGAACACCGAGAACGGCAGCAGCAGCGGCGGCTCGCCCACCGCCTTGCTGCGGTGGATGCTGTCCTGCACGTTGTCGCGCCCGAACAGCCGCACCCGGAAATCGGCCGGGCAATCGTTGGCGGTGGGGATCTTGTAGGTGCTGGGCGCGTGCGTCAGCAGGCGCCCGGTCTGCGGGTGCCAGACCAGCTCCTCCATCGTCAGCCAGCCCATGCCCTGGATGTAGGCGCCTTCGATCTGGCCGATGTCGATGGCCGGGTTGAGCGAGCGGCCGGCGTCGTGCAGCACGTCGGCGCGCAGCAGCTTCCACTCGCCGGTGAGCGTGTCCAGCAGCACCTGGCTCACGGCGGCGCCCCAGGCGTAGTAGTAGAACGGGTTGCCCTGCAGCGTCTGGCGGTTCCAGTGCAGGCCGGGCGTGGCGTAGAAGCCGTCGCTCCAGAGCTGCACGCGCGCCTCGTAGGCGGCCTCGACGACCTCCACGAAGGGCAGCGCCCGCGCGCCGATCCACACCTGGCCCTGCGCGAAGCGCACCTCGCCCGCCGGCCGGCCCTCGCCCCAGCGCTGGGCCACCAGCTCGGCCAGACGCTGGCGGATGCGGCGCGCGGCATCCTGCGCCGCCTTGCCGTTGAGGTCGCTGCCGGTGCTGGCCGCGGTGGCCGAGGTGTTGGCCACCTTGTGCGTGTCGGCGGCGCTGCAGCGCACGCGGTGCAGCGGCAGGCCGAGCTCGTGCGCCACCACCTGGGCCACCTTGGTGTTCAGGCCCTGGCCCATCTCGGTGCCGCCGTGGTTCACGAGCACGCTGCCGTCGGTGTACACGTGCACCAGCGCGCCGGCCTGGTTGAGGTGCGGCACGTTGAACGAGATGCCGAACTTCAGCGGCGTCAGCGCCAGCCCCTGCTTCAGCACCGGGCTGGCGGCGTTGAAGGCGGCGGTGGCCGCGCGCCGCGCCGCGTAGTCGCTGGTCTGCACCAGCTCGTCCACCAGCTCGTGGATCACGTTGTCGACCACCGTCTGGCCGTAGGGCGTGACGTTGTTCGTGCGCGTGCCGTAGAAGTTGGCGCGCCGCACCTCGAGCGGGTCGCGGCCCAGCGCGCGCGCCACCGAGTCGATGAGCATCTCGATCGCGATCGCGCCCTGCGGCCCGCCGAAGCCGCGGAAGGCGGTGTTGCTTTGCGTGTGGGTCCGGCCCGAGTAGCCGTGCACGGCCACGTCGGGCAGCCAGTAGGCGTTGTCGAAGTGGCACAAGGCGCGCGTCATCACCGGCCCCGACAGATCGGCCGAATGACCGGCGCGCGAGACCAGCGTGGCTTCCGCGCCCAGGATGCGGCCCTGCGCGTCGTAGCCCACCTCGGCCTGGTAGTGGAAGCAGTGGCGGCGTCCGGTGATCAGAAAATCGTCGTCGCGGTCGACGCGCAGCTTCACCGGGCAGCCCAGCCGCGCCGCCGCCACCGCCGCCACGCAGGCGAACAGCGCCGACTGCGACTCCTTGCCGCCGAAGCCGCCGCCCATGCGCCGGCATTCCACCTGCACCGCGTGCGCGGCCAGCCCCAGCGCCTGGGCCACCAGGTGCTGCATCTCGCTCGGGTGCTGGGTGGAGCACAGGACATGGACGCCGCCGTTCTCGGCCGGCAGCGCGTACGAGATCTGCCCTTCCAGGTAGAACTGCTCCTGGCCGCCGACGTCGAAGCGCGCCTGCAGCCGGTGCGGCGCGGCGGCGATGGCGGCGGCCGCGTCGCCGCGCCGCAGGTGCATCGGCGGCAGCACGTACTGCTGGGCCGCGTGCGCCTGCTCGGGCGTGAGCACGGGCGGCAGCGCCTGGGCCCGGATCACCTGCGGCGCCAGCGCGGCGGCGCGGCGCGCGGCCTCGCGCGTGCGGGCGACGACGGCGAACACGGGCTGGCCGAGATAGCGCAGCGCGGCCCCGGGGCCACCGGCCAGGATGGGGTCGTCCTGCACCAGCGAGCCGCAGTCGTTGACGCCCGGGATGTCGGCCGCGGTCAGCACCGCCACCACGCCGGGCATGGCGCGCACGCGGTCGAGATCGAGCGCCTCGATCACGCCGTGGGCGACGGGCGACAGGCCGAGCGCGGCGTGCAGCGTGCCGGCTCGCTCGGGCAGGTCGTCGGTGTAGGGCGCGGCGCCGGCCACGTGCAGGTGCGCCGACTCGTGCGGCAGCGCGGCGCCCACAACCGGGTCCGCGGCCACCGCCCCGATCTCGCCCTGCGGCGCCGGGCCGGGCGGCAACTCGGCGGGCTTGTTCATGCCGATCCCCTGAGGCGGTGTGCGGCCTCGTCCTCGCGGGCCCAGACGCTGACCGCGGCCTCGGGCAGGGCCGCGCCGGGGCGGGTCTCGAGCCAGAAGCGACGCAGCAGATTCTGCGCCACCTGCAGGCGGTAGCTGCTGCTGGCGCGCAGGTCGGTCAGCGGCTCGAAGTCGACCGCCAGCGCGGCCTGCGCGGCTTGCAGCGCGGCCTCGTCCCAGGCGCGGCCGCGCAGCGCGGCCTCGGCGCCGGCGGCGCGCCGCACGGTGGCGGCCATGCCGCCGTAGGCCAGCCGCACTTCGGCCACGCGCGCGCCGTCGAGCCGCAGCGCCAGCCCGGCGCACAGCGCCGAGATGTCGCAGTCGAAGCGCTTGCTGATCTTGTAGGCGCGCACCTGCGCCGGCGCAGCCGGCGCCGCCGCGGCGGCGCGCGGCACCTCGATCGCCTGCACGAACTCGCCCGGCTCGAGCCGGTTCTTCATGTAGTCGAGATAGAAGTCGTCCAGCGCCAGCCGGCGCACGCGCTCGCCCCGGCGCAGCACCAGCTGCGCGCCCAGCGCCATCAGCACCGGCGCCGAATCGCCGATGGGCGAGCCGTTGGCGAGATTGCCGCCCATCGTGCCGGCGCGGCGGATGGGCAGCGAGGCGAAGCGCAGCCACAGGTCGCGCAGCGTCGGCCACTCGGCCACCAGCGCCTGCCAGGCGGCTTGCAGCGAGGCGGCAGCGCCGATGGTGATGAGGCGCTCGCCGTGCTCCACGCGCTGCAGCTCGGCCACGTTGCCGATGTAGAGCAGCTCGCCGGGATCGCGGAACTGCTTGGTCACCCACAGGCCGATGTCGGTGCTGCCGGCCAGCAGCCGCGCCTGCGGCCGGGCCAGGCGCAGGGCCGCGAACGCCTGCACGGTGCGCGGCGCGCTGAAGCGCCCTTCCTCGAGCAGCGGCGCCTGCGCCTGCAGCGCCCGCAGTGCCGCGGCCACCGGCTCGCGCGCCAGCGCCGCGGGCGGCAGGGCGAACATGCGCTCGCCGGCGTCGAGGATGGGCCGGTAGCCGGTGCAGCGGCAGAGGTTGCCCGAGAGGTCGTCGGCCAGCTGCTGGCGCGTGGGCCGCGTGCCGCCCGCGTGGTGCTGCTCGTAGCAGGCCCACAGCGACATCACGAAGCCCGGGGTGCAGAAGCCGCATTGCGAACCGTGGCAGGCCACCATCGCCTGCTGCACCGGGTGCAGCGACGACGACGCCTGGGCGGACTGCGGCGGGGGCGCCGGTGACACCGGAGACACCGATGACGCCAGCGACGCCAGGTCTTCCACCGTGAACAGCGCCTTGCCGTCGAGCGTGGGCAGAAACTGGATGCAGGCATTCACCGGCCGCAGCGTCAGCGCACCGGCCGCGTCCAGCTCGCCCAGCACCACGGTGCAGGCGCCGCAGTCGCCTTCCGCGCAGCCTTCCTTGGTGCCAGTGCAGCGGGCGTCCTCGCGCAGCCATTCGAGCACCGTGCGCGTGGGCGCGGCGCCGGCCACCTCGGTGACGGCACCGCGGTGGAAGAAGCGCACCGGGCGGGGTGCGCGGGGATCGCTCATCGCCATGGGCCGGCTCCTCGGGGGCGGCCCGAAGGTAGCGCGTGGGCCGTGCGCAACAATACATCCATCATGATGAAGTCTATGTGAAACTCGATATGGCCATGCGGCCCGACTTCGACACCATCGACCTCCGTCTCATCCGGGTCTTTCACACCGTGGTCACCGAACGCAGCGTCTCCCGCGCCGCCACCCGGCTGGGCAGCACCCAGCCGGCGGTGAGCGCCCAGCTCAAGCGGCTGCGCGCGCTGATCGGCGACCCGCTGCTGGTGCGCGCCGGCCAGCGGATGCAGGCCACCGCCACGGCGATGCAATTGCTGGACCCGGCCGCCCAGATGCTGCGCCAGGCCGAGCAGATCTTCGGCGCCCGGGGCCGGGCGGCGCGCAGCGGCCCGTTCGAGGCGGCCCGGGCCGACGCGCTGTTCCGCATCGCCGCCAGCGACTACCTCGACCCGCTGTTCCTGCCCCGCCTGGTGGCGCAGATCAAGCGTGCCGCCCCCGGGGTGCGGCTCGAGCTGATGCCGCTGACGCAGGACTACGACTACCGCCGCGCCCTGGCGGCCGGCGCCGTCGACCTGGTCATCGGCAACTGGCTGCTGCCGCCCGAAGAGCTGCACCTGGGCCGCCTGTTCAGCGACGAGGTGGTGTGCCTGGTGGCCCAGGACCACCCGGCCGCGCGCAGCGGCGGCACCCGCGCCTGGAGCGTGGCGCGCTACCTCGACGGCGAGCACGTGGCGCCGATGCCGCTGCACCCCGGCGCCCTGGGCGTGATCGACGAGCACCTGCAGGCCGCGGGGCTGCGCCGGCGCATCGTGGTGCGGGCCTCGCACTTCGGCCTCATCCCGCAGATGGTGGCCGACAGCCTGCTGGTGCTGACCACCGGGCGCCTGTTCTGCAGCCGCTATGCCGATGCGCTGCCGGTGCGCATCGTGCGCTGCCCGGTGGCGTTTCCGCCGCTCAACTACTACCAGCTGTGGCACGAGCTCAGCCACCAGGCGCCGGCGATGCGCTGGCTGCGCGAGCAGGTGCGCGAGGTGGCGCGCGGCCTGCCGCCGCCGCGGCCGCCGCGGCGCGCTGCGCGGGAGGCCGCCGCGTGATCGCCATCCGCGCCGACCTGCTCGATTTCACCGGCGTGCCGGCCTGGCAGGGCACGGGCCTGGACGGTGTGCGCTTCCGGCCCGACCACTGGCTGCTGGTGGGCCGCGACGGCCGCATCCAGGGCGCGCAGGCCGAAGACCCCGGCCCGGGCTGGCAGCGCCACGACCACCGCGGCCGGCTGCTCACGCCGGGCTTCATCGACACCCATGTGCACTGCCCGCAGCTCGACGTGATCGCCAGCCCGGGCGCGGGGCTGCTCGACTGGCTCCAGACCTACACCTTTCCGGCCGAGCGGCGCCATGCCGACCCGGCCGTGGCGGCCGACGGCGCGGCGCGCTTTCTCGATGCGCTGCTGGCCCACGGCACGACGGCGGCGGTGGTGTTCCCCACCGTGCACAAGACCTCGGCCGAGGCGCTGTTCGCCGCCGCCCAGGCACGCGGCATGCGGCTCGTCGCCGGCAAGGTGCTGATGGACCGCCACGCCCCCGACGGCCTGCGCGACGACGTGGCCGGCGCCGAGCGCGACTGCGAAGACCTCATCGCGCGCTGGCATGGCCGGGGCCGCAATGCCTATGCGGTGACGGTGCGCTTTGCCGCCACCAGCACCCCCGCGCAACTGGCCATGGCCGGGGCGCTGCTGCGCCGCCACGCCGGCCTGTACATGCAGACCCACGTGGCCGAGAACCGCGACGAGGTGCGCTGGGTGGGCGAGCTGTTCCCCGAGGCGCGCAGCTACCTCGACGTGTACCACCGGCACGGCCTGCTGAACCCGCGCGCCGTGCTGGCGCACGGCATCTGGCTGGATGCCCACGACCGGGCGCTGCTGCGCGACACCGGTGCACAGATCGCCTTCTGCCCCAGCAGCAACCTGTTCCTGGGCAGCGGGTTGTTCGACTGGCAGGCTGCCATCGACAGCGGCCACCGCGTCAGCCTGGCCAGCGACGTGGGCGGCGGCACCAGCCTGTCGATGCTGCGCACGCTGGCCGAGGGCTACAAGGTGCAGGCGCTGCGCGGCACGCGGCCCAGCGCCTGGACGCTGCTGCACGCGGCCACGCGGGGCGCGGCCGAATCGCTGGGCCTGGCCCAGGAGATCGGGCACCTGGACGCCGGCGCAATGGCCGACGTGGTGGTCTGGGACTGGGCCGTGGGCCAGCCCGCCCTGCACCGCGACGCCATCGCCCGCGGCGCCGTGGCCGGCCTGGCACCGCAGGACCTGCACGCGCGCGTGTTCGCCTGGCTGATGCTGGGCGACGAGCGCAACCGCATTGCCGCCTGGGTGGCCGGGCGCAGCCCTGCCGCGGCGGCCTGACGCACCCCGGACCGCCCCCGATGACAGGCCTGGACACTGGTATGGATATTGCGGTATTCCGACCGGTACACCAGCACCACCGCACCCACTCCACCACCCCACCGAGGAAGACCATGCTGCCCCTGCGACCCCTCCTGCGCACCACCGCCGCCGCCCTGCTGGGCACGGCCGCCCTGGCCGGCCACGCCGCCGACTGGAGCGACACCTCGATCGGCGTGCGCTATGGCAACAAGTTCGCCGAGCCCTATGGCGCCACCGACATCAAGAAGACCATCATCGACCTGAACCACGTCAGCGGCTACAAGTACGGCACCAACTTCTTCAACGTCGACCTCCTGCTGTCCGACAGCAAGGACCCGGGCAACGGCACCCCCGGCAACCCGGGCGCGCAGGAGGTGTACGTGGTCTACCGCCACATGCTCGACATCGGCAAGGTGGCCGGCACCGAGATCAAGTTCGGCCCGGTGCGCGGGCTGGGCCTGACCGCGGGCTTCGACCTGAACTCCAAGAACGACAGCTACGCCTCGAAGAAGCGCATGTTCGTCGTCGGCCCCACGCTGATGATCGACGTGCCCGGCTTCCTCAACCTCTCGGCGCTGGTGCTGAAGGAGAGCAACGCGCCCAACGGCATCCCCAGCCGCTACACCTACAAGACGCACGGCGCGCTGGAGGCCGACTGGGGCATCCCGATCGGCGCGCTGCCGCTGTCGTTCAACGGCTACGCGCTGTACATCGGCTCCAAGGGCACCAACGAGTTCGGCGGCCCGACCGCGGCCGAGACCCACATCGACATGAACGTGATGGCCGACGTGGGCGCGCTCGCCGGCGGCCCCAAGAACACCTTCAAGCTGGGCCTGGAGTACGAGTACTGGCGCAACAAGTTCGGCAACCCGACCACTAGCGTCATCGGCCCCGGCGCCGGCCCGGGCGCCACGGCCAAGACGCCGATGATCCGCGCCGAATATCATTTCTGACCGAGCCGAAGATCCTGCACGGCCCCGGCCGCGGCCCGCCCCCATGCTCAGGCTCGAGTTGACCGGCATCAGCAAGCAGTACCCCGCGGTGCGGGCCAACGACCGCGTGAGCCTGCGCGTGAAGCCCGGCGAGATCCACGCCGTGCTGGGCGAGAACGGCGCCGGCAAGAGCACGCTGATGAAGATCATCTACGGCGCCGTGCAGCCCGACGAGGGCGAGATCCGCTGGAACGGCCGGCCCGTGACGATCAGGAGCCCGGCCGAGGCGCGCGGCATCGGCATCAGCATGGTCTACCAGCACTTCTCGCTGTTCGACACGCTGACCGCGGCCGAGAACGTGTGGCTCGGCCTGGACCGCCGGCTGCGCCTGCCCGAGGTGGCGCGCCGCATCGTCGAGGTGGCGCACAGCTACGGCCTGGACGTCGATCCGCAGCGGCCGGTGCACACGCTGTCGGTGGGCGAGCGGCAGCGGGTGGAGATCGTGCGCGCGCTGCTGACCGACCCGCAGCTGCTGATCCTGGACGAACCCACCTCGGTGCTCACGCCACAGGCGGTGGGCAGGCTGTTCGAGACGCTGCGCCGCCTGGCCGAGCGCGGCTGCAGCATCCTCTACATCAGCCACAAGCTCGACGAGATCCGCGCCCTCTGCCACCACTGCACCGTGCTGCGCGGCGGCCGCGTCACGGGCGAGGTCGACCCGACCCGGGAGAGCAACGCCAGCCTGTCGCGGCTGATGATCGGCGCCGAGCCGCCGCCGCTGCAGCACCGTGCCCACCCGGCCGGCGCGGCGGTGCTGACGGTGCAGGCGCTCGACCTGCCGCGGCAGGACCAGTTCGGGGTCGACCTGCACGGCATCGGCTTCGAGGTGCGGGCCGGCGAGATCGTGGGCGTGGCCGGCGTCTCGGGCAACGGCCAGCAGGAGCTGATGGCCGCGCTGTCGGGCGAGGACGCACGCGCGCCGGCCGGCAGCATCCGGCTCGGCACCCAGGACATCGCCGCGGCCGGCCCCCGCACCCGCCGCGACCTGGGGCTGCACTTCGTGCCCGAGGAGCGCCTGGGCCGCGGCGCCGTGCCGTCCCTGTCGCTGGCCCAGAACACGCTGCTCACGCGCACCGGGGCCGTGTCGCGCCGGGGCTGGATCGCCACCCGCCGCGTGCAGCAGCTGGCCGCCGGCCTGATCGAGCGCTTCAAGGTCCGGGCCGGCGGGCCGCAGGCCCCGGCCCAGAGCCTGTCGGGCGGCAACCTGCAGAAGTTCATCGTCGGGCGCGAGATCGCGGCGGAGCCCAGGCTGCTGATCGTCTCGCAGCCCACCTGGGGCGTGGACGTGGGCGCGGCGGCGCAGATCCGCGGCGAGCTGCTCGCGCTGCGCGATGCCGGCTGCGCGCTGCTGGTGGTGAGCGAAGAGCTGGAGGAACTGTTCGAGATCAGCGACCGCCTGCTCGTCATCGCCAAGGGCCGCGTCTCGCCCAGCGTGCCGGTGGCCCAGGCCACCATCGAGCGCATCGGCGAGTGGATGTCGGGCCTGTGGCAGGGGCCGATGGCGACGGCCACGCCGGCCGCGCCGCCCGCGCCCGCGCCGCCGGTGCCGGCCTGACGCCCATGTTCAGGCTCGAGGCCCGCCCCCTGCCATCGCGGCCGATGGCGCTGCTGTCGCCGCTGCTGGCGCTGGCGATCACGGTGCTGGTGGGCGTCGGCCTGTTCGTGCTGCTGGGCAAGGACCCGGCCAGCGGCCTGCGCATGTTCTTCGTCGAACCGGTGAAGAACCTGTACGCGCTGTCCGAGCTGTCGGTGAAGGCCACGCCGCTGATCCTGATCGCGCTCGGGCTGGCGGTGTGCTACCGCGCCAACGTGTGGAACATCGGCGCCGAAGGCCAGTACATCTTCGGCGCGCTGGGCGCGGGCTGGGTGGCCATGCAGGCCGGCCCGGCCACGGCCTGGATGGGGCACGGCCTGGTGCTGCCGATCCTGCTGGCCGGGGTGCTGGGCGGCATGGCCTGGGCGGCGGTGGTGGCGCTGCTGCGCGACCGCTTCAATGCCAACGAGATCCTGGTCAGCCTGATGCTGGTCTACGTCGCCAACCTGCTGCTCGGCTGGCTCGTCACCGGGCCCTGGCAGGACCCGCTGGGGCACAACTTTCCGCAGACCATCACCTTCCTGCCGCAGACCCAGGTGCCGCGGCTGGTGCGGGGGCTGCGCGCCACCATCGGGCTGCCGATCGCGCTGGTGGCGGTGGCGGTGTTCTGGGCCTTCCTGTTCCGCAGCTACCGCGGCTTCGCGCTGCAGGTGGGCGGGCTGGCGCCGCAGGCCGCGCGCTACGCCGGCTTCTCGTCGCGCGGCGCGCTGTGGACGGCGCTGCTCATCTCGGGCGGCATGGCCGGCCTGGCCGGCGGGCTCGAGGCCGCGGGCCCGCTGGGCCAGCTCACGCCCTACGTGCCGGCCGGCTACGGGTTCGCGGCCATCATCGTGGCCTACGTGGGGCGGCTGCACCCGGTGGGCATCGTCGGCTCGGGCGTGCTGATGAGCATGTTCTACATCGGCGGCGAGCTGGCGCAGTCGCGGCTGGGCCTGCCCAAGGCGCTGACCGGCGTGTTCCAGGGCCTGCTGCTCTTCAGCCTGCTGGCCTGCGACACGCTCATCGTCTACCGGCTGCGCTGGCGCCGCGCCGGGACCGTGGCGGCGCCCGCGGCGCCAGCGCCGCCAGCGCTGGCCGCCGGCGGCGACGGAGCGGTGAAATGACTTCGGTGCCGATCCGCTGGGCCCGCGAACCGCGGCGGGGTGCCTGACGTGGAAGGCCTGGCGCTGCTGCTGGCCGCCACGCTGAACGCCGGCACGGTGCTGGCGCTGGCCGGCATCGGGCTGCTGGTGAACGAACGCGCCGGCATCCTCAACCTCGGCGCCGAGGGCCTGATGCTGGTGGCCGCCATCACGGGCTTCGCCACGGCGGTGCACACCGGCAGCCCGTGGCTGGCGTTCGGCGCCGGGGCGCTGGCGGCGGCGGCGCTGGCGGCGGTGTTCGGGCTGCTGGTGATCTGGCTCAACACGAACCAGGTGGCCACGGGCCTGGCGCTGAGCCTGTTCGGCGGCGGCTTCTCGGCCTTCGTGGGCATCGGCTACGTGCAGGACAAGCTGCCGGTGCAGAGCCAGCACCACATCCCGCTGCTGGGCGACATCCCGTTCCTGGGGCCGGCGCTGTTCCGGCATCACCCGATGGTGTATCTCACGATCGCGCTCACGCTGGCGGTGGCCTGGTTCCTGTACCGCACGCGGGCCGGGCTGGTGCTGCGCGCGGTGGGTGAATCGCCCCAATCGGCACATGCGCTGGGCTACCCGGTGCGCCGCATCCGGCTGGCGGCGGTGGTCTTCGGCGGCGCGCTGTGCGGCGTGGCCGGCGCCTACCTGTCGGTGGTGTACACGCCGCTGTGGGTGGAGGACATGGTCGCCGGCAAGGGCTGGATCGCGCTGGCGCTGACCACCTTCGCCACCTGGCGCCCGACGCGCGTGCTGCTGGGCGCCTACCTCTTCGGCGGCGTGACCATGCTGCAGTTCTACCTGCAGGGCCGCGGCGTGCAGGTGCCGAGCCAGTTTCTGAGCATGCTGCCCTACGTGGCCACGGTGGCCGTGCTGGTGCTGATCTCGCGCAACGCGGCGTGGATCCGCGTCAACCGGCCGGCCTCGCTCGGCCAGCCCTTCGTGCCCGGCGGCTGAGTGCCGGTGCAGCCCAGCGCCACCCCGGCCGCCACCCCCGTCGCCGTCCTTATTTCACCGCCCCGCCAACCCACCTCATCCAGGAGAGAGAACCCCATGAACCTTTTCACCAAACGCTCGCTGCTCAGGCTGCTCGGCTGGTCGGCGGTGGCGGGCGCCGCCGCGCTGGCCGCCTGCGGCAAGAAGGACGAGACGCCGGCGCCGACGGCCCAGGCCAGCGCCTCGGCCGCGGCGGCCTCGGCGCCGAAGGCCGAGCCGCTGAAGATCGCCTTCGCCTACCTCGGCCCGGCCGGCGACCACGGCTGGACCTACGCCCATGACCAGGCCCGCAAGGCCATCCAGGCCGCGTTCGGCGACAAGATCCAGACCAGCTTCGTCGAGAACGTGCCCGAGTCGGCCGACGCCGAGCGCGTGTTCCGCGACATGGCCACGCAAGGCAACAAGCTGATCTTCGGCACCAGCTTCGGCTACATGGAGCCGATGCTGAAGGTGGCGGCCGACTTCCCCGACGTGAAGTTCGAGCACGCCACCGGCTTCAAGCAGACCGACAACCTGCGCAGCTACGACAGCCGCACCTACATGGGCGCCTACATGATCGGCCTGATCGCGGGCAAGATGACCAAGACCAACACGCTGGGCGTGGTGGGCTCGATCCCGGTGCCCGAGGTCATCCGCAACATCGACGCCTTCACGCTGGGCGCGCGCAGCGTGAACCCGAAGGTGAAGACCAAGGTGGTCTGGGTGAACAGCTGGTTCGATCCGCCCAAGGAGACCGAGGCGGCGCAATCGCTGATCAACGGCGGCGCCGACGTGCTGATGCAGAACACCGACTCGACCGCGGTGCTGCAGACCGCGGCCAAGAACAAGAAGTTCGCCTTCGGCTGGGACAGCGACATGTCCAAGTTCGCACCCGAAGCCTGCCTGGCCTCGGCCGTGATCAACTGGACGCCGTACTACACCCAGACCGTCAACGAAGTGCTCAACGGCACCTGGAAGGGCAACCAGAACACCTGGTGGGGCGTCAAGGAAGGCGCGATCGACGTCGTCTCGATCAACGACGAGGTGCCGGCCGCGGTGAAGGACCTGGTGGCCAAGGCCAAGGCCGGGCTGCACGACGGCACGCTGGACATCTGGAAGGGCCCGATCGAGGACAACGCGGGCAAGGTGCAGATCAAGGCCGGCGCGTCGGCCGACGACAAGTTCCTCAGCGGCCTGAACTTCTACGTCCAGGGCGTGGAAGGCAAGGTGCCCGGCGGCAAGTAGCGGCAAGCAGCGCCGCGCGCGGCGGCCGGCGCGGTGCGGGCAGCGGTGCTGCGACGCGCCGCGCCACCCGCCGCCGGCTCACCGGGACGCCGAGGCGGCCGGGGCGGCCGCGGCGACCGGCGCCTTGCCGGCGGCCGCGTTGAGCTTCTCCACCGCCTGCATCGTGTTGGCCACGTGGCGGTCGGGGTCGAGGCTGCTGTAGACGTAGGCCACGCGGCCGTCGGGCGCGATCACGTACGAGATGCGGTTGGCCATGTCGCCGGGGATGAAGGCGAGCTTGGCGTCGTAGGCGCCGATGACCCGGGCGCCGGGGTCGGCGGCCACCGCGAACTTGTTGCGGCAGGCCTCGACCGAGAAGCGCTCGATGGTCTTGAGGTCGTCGTGCGAGACGCCGATGACCGTGGCCCCCAGCGCGGCGAACTTGGGCGTGGCCTCGGCGAAGTCGTGCGCCTCGAGCGTGCAGCCCTGGGTGAATGCCTTCGGGAAGAAATACAGCACCACCGGCCCGCGCGCCAGCGCGTCGGCCAGCTTGAAGGTGAACGGCTTGCCGCCGAGCGCGGCCTGCAGGCTGAAGTCGGGCGCCGGCGCCCCCACGGGCAGCGAGGCCCGGGCGGCCGGGGCGCCGAGCGCGAGGACGAGGGCAGCGCACAGGGCCGCGAGCGGGGACTTCGGGACAGGCATGCCGTGACTCCTGACAAAGGGACGCAGTCTGCGCCGATCCCATCAGCCGCACGCGGCGCAGGGCCGTTCAGGACCGCGCCGAGACCAGCGCCACCCCGGCGCAGGTGACCCCGATGCCCAGCAGCGTGAGCGCGTTCGGCACGACGCCGAAGAACACCCCCTCCAGCGCCACCGCCACGATGGGCGTGAGGAAGAACAGGCTCGTGACCCGCGTGGCATGGCCGCGGCGCATCAGCCCGTGCAGCGCATTGACGGCCAGGATCGAGGCCATGATCACCAGGTAGGCCACGGCGGCCAGCAGCGTCCAGTGCCAGCGCACGACGAAGCCTTCGACCGTGACCGCCAGCGGTGCCAGCACCACCAGCGACAGCGCGAACTGGATGAAGCTGGCGCTGCGCAGGTCGGCCTGGGGGCAGAACACGCGCTGGTACAGCGTGCCACAGGTGATGGACGCCAGCGCCACGCACACCGCCACCAGGCTGCCGGTGCTGACGGCGCGGACGTCGATCTTGTGCCAGACCACCAGCGCCACGCCCAGCAGCCCCAGTGCCACGCCCAGCCACTGGCGCGGCACCAGGCGCTGCCCCAGGAAGCGGTGGGCGATGACGGCCGTGAACAGCGGCTGCGTGGCCAGGATCAGCGCCGTGATGCCGGCCGACATGCCCAGGTACTGCGCGTAGTGGCTGCCGGACAGGTTGATGGCGTGCATCAGCAGCCCGGCCACGCCCACGTGGCCCCATTCGCGCGCCGTGGCCGGCCAGCGCGGCCGCGTCACCAGCACGACCGGCAGCAGGCACAGCAGCCCGAAGCTGTAGCGCAGGGTCAGGAAGGTGAAGGGCGCGGCGTACTGCAACCCGGCCTTGGTGGCGAGGTAGCCCGAGCCCCAGACGATGACGAAGAACCAGGCCAGCAGCGAATCGAATCGGTCTCGGGAGCTCGGTGTCATGGGCAACGGCGGCAGGCGCGTAGGCGCCGCGATGCTACCCGGCACTGGGCGAGAATCGGCCCCGCCATGCGCCGCCCTGCCCCGCCCGCCGCCACCGCCGCCACCGCCGTCCCGCCCGAGGCGGCCGAGCTGCCGCCCGCGCTGCAGCGCCAGCTGGCGCGGCGCTACCGGCCGCTGCCGGGGCGGCGCCGCTGGCTGATCGGGCTGCTGGCCATCGCCACCGCCATCACCATCTTCTGGCTGCTGATCTACCGCCCGGGCGGCCTGCACGGGCCGCGCTGGCACCCGGGGCGGGCGCTGTGCGCGCCGGGCCAGAGCACCGAATGCGTGGGCGGGCAGAGCGACGTGATCCTGCTGCCGCCGGCCGGGCCGGCCTCGGCCGGCGGGTAGCCGCCGCCGGCCTTCAGCGCGGCCGCACGCCCAGGGCGAAGGCCAGCAGCGAGAAGCTGAAGAAGGCCAGCACCGTGCTGCTCATGATGATGCGGGCCACGCGGCCGATATCGGCGCCGTAGCGCTGCGCCAGCAGGGCCACGTTGCTGGCGCTGGGCAGCGCGGCAGCCAGGGTCAGCACCGTGACCTGGAAGGCCGAGATCGGCGCCCCCAGCCGGCGCGCCGCCGCCGCCAGCAGGAACACCAGCAGCGGGTGCACGAACAGCTTGATCGCGGCCAGCGGCAGGTAATCGGCCAGCGGCGTGCGCCCCGCCGGATGCCCGCCCGTGCGCCACAGCACCGCGCCGATGGTGAACAGCGCCACCGGCGAGGCCGAATCGGCCAGCATGCCCACCAGCGTGCCCAGCGGCGCCAGCGCGCCGGCCAGCCGCAGCCCGGTCACCGAGAACAGCGCGCCGAGCGCGATCGCCCAGGGCAGCGGGTTGGACAGCGCCCCGCGCAGCGCCTGCGCGAGCGCCGTGCGCCACCCCTGCCCGGCCGCGCCGTGTGCCTGCGCCAGCGCGATGCACACCGAGCTGGTGACGAACAGGTCGGCCAGCACGGTGCAGATCACGGGGCCGGCCGCGGCGGCGCCCAGCAGCGCCACGAGCAGCGGCACGCCCATGAAGCCGGTGTTGGGGAAGGCCGCCACCAGCGCGCCGAAGGCGGCGTCGGGCAGGCCGATGCGCTCGCCCAGCGTGGTGGCCACGGTGACGAACACCACCAGCAGCGCCGCCAGCAGGTACACGCCCAGCATCGACGGGTTGAGCAGGTCCAGCACCGGCGTGCTGGCGCCGAAGCGGAACAGCAGGCAGGGCAGCGCGAAATACAGCACGTAGCCGTTCAGCCCCGGGATGGCGCTGTCGGGCAGCACCTGCTGGCGGGCCCCCAGCCAGCCGCACAGCACGAGGGCGAAGAAGGGGACCGTGACGGCAAGGATGGCCTGCATGCGGGGCCGAGTATCGCAAGCGTGCGGCACGCCGGCCGCGGCTTGCGTAAGCTCGCGGTCTTTGCACTTCCGGCTGCCGCTTCATGGCCTCACCCGTCTTCTCGTTCCTCGGCCGCACCCTGCGCGGCCTGTGGTGGTTTCTCGATGCCAGCCGGCGCGCGCTGCTGAACCTGCTGCTGCTGCTGCTGCTGGTCGGCGTGGCCTGGGCGCTGGTGAGGAACGCGCCGCACCCGCTGGCCGCGCGCACCACGCTGGTGGTGGACCTCACCGGCCGCATCACCGAGCAGGCCGACGGCGTGCGCGCCGGCGCGCTGCAGCAGCTGGGCGGGCAGAGCCCCGAGCCGATGCGGCTGCGCGACGTGGTGGGCGCGCTGGACCTGGCACGCCAGGAGCCGCAGGTGACGCAGGCCGTGCTGATGCTGGACGGCTTCCAGGGCGCAGGCCTGCCCACGCTGCGCGAGGTGGCGCTGGCGATCGACCGCTTCAAGGCCGCCGGCAAGCCGGTGTACGCCTGGGGCGCCGGCTACGACCAGCGCCAGTACTACCTGGCCGCGCACGCCACCCAGGTGTGGCTGGACCCGATGGGCCAGGTCGGGCTGCAGGGCTACGGCGGCTGGCGCACCTACTACAAGGACCTGCTCGACCGGCTGGGGCTGAGCGCCAACGTCATCCGCGCCGGCAAGTTCAAGGACTACTTCGAGAACTACACCGCCAACGGCCCCTCGGCCGAGACGCAGCAGGCCGACCAGGCGCTGTACGGCGGCCTGTGGTCGGACTGGCTGGCCGCCGTCGAGACCGCGCGCAAGCTGCCGCCGGGCAGCATCATGCGGGGCATCGATTCCCTGCCCGACAGCCTGCAGGCCAGCGGCGGCGACCTGGCGCGCTGGGCGCTGGACCACCACGACGTGGACGCGCTGAAGACACGCCAGCAGATGCGCGCCGCGCTCATCGCCACCGGCGCGCGCGACGAAGCAGGCAAGACCTTCCGCCAGGTGCCGATCGCCGACTTCGTGGCCCGGCTGCGGCCGCGCACCGACGGCGACGCGGTGGCCGTGATCGTGGCCGAGGGCGAGATCGACGACGGCACCGACGGCCCGGGCGCCATCGGCGGCCTGAGCACCGCGGCCATGATCCGCAGCGCGCGCGAGGACGACCGGGTCAAGGCCATCGTGCTGCGCGTGAACTCACCCGGCGGCAGCGCCTATGGCGCCGAGCTGGTGCGGCGCGAGCTGGCGCTGGCGCGCCGGGCCGGCAAGCCGGTGGTGGTGTCGATGGGCGACGTGGCGGCCTCGGGCGGCTACTGGATCGCCACCGCCGCCGACGAGGTGATCGCCGACCCCGCCACCATCACCGGCTCGATCGGCGTCATCACCGTGCTGCCCACCGGCGAGGCCGGGCTGGCCAAGCTGGGCGTGCACACCGGCGGCTGGACCAGCACCTGGCTGGCCGCCGGCTACGACCCCCGGCGCGGCCTCGATCCGCGCTATGCGCAGCTGGTGCAGGCCGGCGTCGACCACGACTACGCCGAGTTCCTGGCCCATGTGGCCCAGGCCCGCAAGGCCACGCCGGCGCAGATCGACGCCGTGGCCCAGGGCCGCGTGTGGACCGGCGCCGACGCGCTGGCGCGCGGCCTGGTGGACAAGCTGGGCGGCTTCGACGATGCGCTGCGCGCGGCGCGCGCGCGCGGCAAGCTGCCGCCCGATGCGAGGGTGGTGTACATCGAGGCCGAGCCCAGCCGCGTGCAGCAGCTGCTGCAGCGCCTGGGGCTGGGCGGGGTGATGGGCCTGCTGGGCGAACTGGCCCCCGGCACCGCGGCAGCCCCGGCCTGGCAGGCGGCGCTGCAGGGCCTGGGCGCGCTGCAAGGCACCGCGCCGCTGGACCCGCAGGCCCTGCACGACCTGGGCTGGCTGGCCGCGCAGGCCGGCCGCCACCGGCCCTACGCGAACCTCGTGCACTGCCTGTGCCGGGTGCCGTAGGGGTTGCAGGCGGCGGCGAAACCGGGGTCGAACACCGCAGCGGACGAGCGCGAGCCCCGGCGCGCCCGGCCATCAGATCTGATCCAGCGGGCTGCGCACCCCGCGGCCGCCGCGGTTCAGCACGTGGGTGTAGATCATGGTCGTGGAGACATCGCTGTGGCCCAGCAGCTCCTGCACGGTGCGGATGTCGTAGCCCGATTGCAGCAAGTGGGTGGCGAACGAATGCCGCAGCACATGGGGCGAGCAGGGCTTGACGATCCCGGCGCGCCGGGCGGCCAGCGTCATGGCCTTCTGCACCGAAGCCTCGTTCAGGTGATGGCGATGCAGCTGGCCGGTGCGCGGGTCGGCCGAGCGACCGACCCCCGGAAACACCCACTGCCAACCCCATAGTCGAGGCGCGCTCGGGTACTTCAACGCCAGCGCCCCGGGCAGCCAGACATCGCCATGGCCCTGCTGCAGGTCTCGCTGGTGCAAGGCGCGGGCGTGCGCCATCTGCTGCTGCAGCGGCAGCACCAGGTTCTCGGGCAGCACCGTCACGCGGTCCTTGCCGCCCTTGCCGTGGCGCACGCCGATCTCGCGGCGCTCGAACTCGACGTCCTTGATGCGCAGGCGCAGGCCTTCGAGCAGGCGCATCCCGGTGCCGTAGAGCAGCGCGCACACCAGCCCCACCGAGCCCTGCAATTCGTCGAGCAAGGTGCGCACCTCGCGCGCCGTCAGCACCACCGGCAGCCGGCGCGGCCGCCGCGCGGCCACGATCTCGTCCAGCCAGGGCAGCTGCGCATTCAGCACCACCCGGTACAAGAAGAGGATCGCCGACTTGGCCTGGGCCTGGGTCGACGCCGCCACATTGCGGTCCACCGCCAGATGGGTCAGGAAGGCTGTGACTTCCGCCGCCCCGAGCAGGCCGGGATGGCGCTTGCCGTTGAAGACGACGAAACGCCGAATCCAGCCGACGTAAACGTCTTCGGTGCGGATCGAGTAATGGCGCAGCCGGATTTCGCTGCGCACACGGTCGAGCAGACGCGGGGCGGCGGGGGCGGCAGCGCCGGCCGCATCGGCAGAGTCGGGCGAACCCGCAGAGCCCAGCACAGCCCCCTGGGCGGCAACCGGGTTGTGCCGCACCACTGGCACTGCGGGGCTGCCAGGAGCCTTGCCGGGAGGAAGCAGGGAGCTCGCCATCCGCCACAATTTAGGCGGCCTATTGCAGCCGTCCCATCACCCCATCAGTGGGCTCGAAGAGGGCCCCCGAGAGGGGATCCGCACCCCACCCGCCCCTCAGCGACACCGAACTATGCCAACCGACCGCCGTGTCCACGTTCGGTCTACATTACGTGAGGCCTCAGAAATGCAAACTGTCGATCCAACCGAAGTTGATCCCGCGGTTCTCGCTGCCGCCCTTCAAGCCATTCGACCGAAGCTCACTAGCGCTCAGTTGATGCAGCTTGAGGAACACTACACCGCGCCTCGCCAAGTCATCGTCAATGACCGTAAAGGTCACCTCTCGCCGATCATCATGTACTACGGAAAAATCGGCGGAGCACTCTCGCGGCACCTGCATCTACGACCGGGTAAGTATCAGTTTAGATGGCTGATGACGGATCGGCCAACGAAAGACGGATCGAACTTTGAATGGCACTTGCATCCAAATGTGATCCAGGCGATCGCCTTGCTGAAGTGGTTCGCTGGACCTGCC
>JAGWLO010000090.1 GCA_028872015.1 Burkholderiales bacterium
CGTCGCGGGCGGGACGCCGCTGCCCGCCGCGGGCGCGCCGCCCGACGTGCGCGGCCTGCTGCGGCCGCTGGCGGCCGGCGTCGTCGCGCTGGCGCTGCTGATGGCCGTGGCCACGCGGCTGCCGGGCATGCACTACGAGGCCCGGGCCCTGCTCAACCCGGCGCACGTGCTGGCCGCGCCGCTGCTGTTCGCCCTGTTCGTGTTCTGGCTGGCGGGGTTGCCGGCGCTGTATGCGCGCTGGCTGGCCGAGCAGCGTGCGGCCGCGCTGCTGTGGCCGGCAGCGCTGGCCTTGCAGGCCGTGCTGGGCTGGGCGCTGGTGCGCGAGGCGGTGCTGCCGGCGATGATCCACAAGGTGGCCGGGTACCCGGTGCTGGGCTGGCCCTGGCACTGGGAGACGCTGCTGCGCTTCTCGGCCCTGGAGGTGGCGGTGGCGGTGCTGCTGACGGGGGGCTGCATCGCCGCGCGGGCGCTGCAGCCGGCCGCGCTGGGCACGCGACCGGACCCCGGGCCGCAGACGGGGCCGCGGTCGGGTCGGGCGCCCCGGGTCTGGCTGTTCTGGGCCGCGCTGCTGCTGCCGGTGCTGCACCTGGGCATCGTCGTCGAGGCGGCCACCGACAACCTGACCGAGCTGATGGTGGACGGCGGCGGCCTCCGGTCCAGCGCGGCGCTGGTGGCCTGGGGCCTGCTGGTCGGGCTGGCGGGGTCGCTGCTGGCGCAAGCGGGGCCGGGCCCGCGCGGTCGCATCGGCACCATCGGCCCCATCGGCCGGGCTCTGGCCCTGGCCGCGCTGTCGGTGCCGCTGGGCGGGGCGATCCTCGCGTTCGGGCTCGAATCGCAGGTGCACAAGTACGGCGCCACCTTCTCGGCGCTGCAGTTCATGCTCAGCGTCGACCGCCAGCATTACGCCGTCGGCTGGGCGCTGGCGCTGCGCTACCTGATGTTCCATGCGGCGGTGGTGGCGGCGGTCGCGCTGGCCCAGCGGCCTTTCCGAAGCGCAGGGTCGGCGCCGGACCTCCGCGGCGACCCCTAAAATGCGCGGTTCGCCCGGGTCAGCCGGGCCCCGCCGCCGCCGGCCTGGCCGGGCGCGCGTGCCCAACCCCAAAGGATACGCACCGTGTTCATCTCCCAAGCCTTCGCCCAGACCACCGGTGCCGCCGGCAGCACCGAATCTTCGCTGCTGACCATGGCGCCGCTGGTGCTCATGTTCGTGGTGCTGTACTTCATCATGATCCGGCCGCAGATGAAGAAGCAGAAGGAGCACCGGGCCATGATCGACGCCCTGGCCAAGGGCGACGAGGTGGTGGTCGGCGGCGGCGTCATCGGCCGCGTGGCCAAGCTCGGCGAAACTTTCCTGCAGGTCGAGGTGTCCAGCGGCGTCGAGCTGCAGGTGCAGCGCTCGGCCGTGGTGCAGGTGCTGCCCAAGGGCACCTTCAGCGCGTCGAAGTAGCCCGGTCCGGCGCAGCCGGCCAGGCCGGCCGCAGCGCCTGGCCGTTTCCTCCACCGCACCCGTCACCGCGATGCATGCCGCCGGCCCGGCGCGCGATCGCCCCCGGCCCTAGGACGTCCCGATGAACCGCTATCCGCTGTGGAAATACGCGATCCTGCTGGTCGCGCTGCTCGTGGGGCTGCTCTACACGCTGCCCAACTTCTACGGCGACGCGCCGGCGGTGCAGGTCTCCGGCGGCAAGACCACGGTGCGCGTGGATGCCGGCATGGTCGAGCGGGTGCAGCAGATCCTGCAGGCCGCTGGCCTGAAGTCCGACCTGGTGCAGTTCGACGGCAACTCGGTGCGCGCCCGCTTCAACGACACCGACACCCAGCTCAAGGCCAAGGACGCGCTGACCAAGGCGCTGGACCCCGACCCGAGCGACCCGAGCTACATCGTCGCGCTGAACCTGGTGTCGCGCACGCCGGCCTGGATGGTGAGCCTGCACGCGATGCCCATGTACCTGGGCCTGGACCTGCGCGGCGGCGTGCACTTCCTGATGCAGGTGGACATGAAGGGCGCGGTGAAGCAGGCGGTGGACAACTACGCCAGCGACGCCCGCACCGCGCTGCGCGAGAAGCGGGTGCGCTTCTCGGCCCTGGGGCGCGACCCCGACGGCCTGACCGTGACGCTGGCCGACGCCGCCGACGCGGCGCAGGCCAAGGACCTGCTGGTCGACCGCCTGCCGTCGATGCAATGGACCACCGTCGCCGACGCTGCCGGCGTGCGCCTGCAGGGCCGGCTGTCGGCCAAGGCCATCGCCGAGCTGCAGAGCCAGGCCATCCGGCAGAACATCGAGACCCTGCACAAGCGCGTCAACGAGCTCGGCGTGGCCGAGCCGGTGATCCAGCAGCAGGGGGCCGACCGCGTGGTGGTGCAGCTGCCCGGGGTGCAGGACACGGCGCGCGCCAAGGACATCATCGGCCGCACGGCGACGCTGCAGTTCCGCCTGGTCGACCCCGACACCGCCACCGCGGCCGAGGTGGTGCCGATGCAGCCCGGCCCCGACGGCGCGCCGCCGCGCATGGTGGGCCTCAAGCGCGAGGTCATCGCCACCGGCGAGCAGCTGAAGAACGCCTCGGCCACGATCGACAAGGACCAGCGCCCGGCGGTCTCGGTGCGGCTGGACGACGTGGCGGGCCGCGCGATGCGCAACGTCACGCGCGAGAACATCGGCAAGCCCATGGCCATCGTGCTGTACGAGAAGGGCAAGGGCACGGCGCTGTCGGTGGCCACGATCCAGGGCGAGTTCGGCACCGACTTCCAGATCACCGGCAACTTCACGCCCCAGGAGACGGCCGACCTGGCGCTGCTCACGCGCGCCGGCGCCCTGGCCGCGCCGATGGAGATCATCGAGGAGCGCACGATCGGCCCCAGCCTGGGCGCCGACAACATCGCCAAGGGCTTCGACAGCGTGGTCTACGGCTTCGCCGCGATCACGGTGTTCATGTGCGCCTACTACCTGCTCTTCGGCCTGTTCTCGGCCCTGTCGCTGGCCTTCAACCTGCTGTGCCTGGTGGCGCTGCTGTCGATGCTGCAGGCCACGCTGACGCTGCCGGGCATCGCCGCCATCGCGCTCACCCTGGGCATGGCCATCGACGCCAACGTGCTGATCAACGAGCGCGTGCGCGAGGAGCTGCGCAACGGCGCCAGCCCGCAGATCGCGATCCACCACGGCTACGAGCGCGCCTGGGGCACGATCCTGGACTCCAACGTCACCACGCTGATCGCAGGCCTGTCGCTGCTGGCCTTCGGCTCGGGGCCGGTGCGCGGCTTCGCGGTGGTGCACTGCCTGGGCATCATGACCTCGATGTTCTCGGCCGTGTTCTTCTCGCGCGGCCTGGTCAATTTCTGGTACGGGCGGCAGAAGCGCCTGAAGTCGGTGTCGATCGGGCAGGTGTGGCGCCCGCCGGGCGAGGCGGCGGCCACCGACGATGGCCGGGCGCCCTCGGCGTCCACCCCCAAGAAGTCGCCGCGCCCGTCGGCACCCAAGGCCTGAGCGCCGGAGCCCCGCATGGAATTCTTCCGCATCCGGCGCGACATCCCGTTCATGCGCCACGCGCTGGTGCTGAACGTGGTCTCGTTCATCACCTTCGCCGCCGCCGTGTTCTTCCTGGCCACGCGCGGCCTGCACCTGTCCATCGAGTTCACCGGCGGCACCCTGATCGAGGTGCACTACGCCCAGACCGCCGACATCGACCGCACGCGCAGCCTGGTCGAGCGCATGGGCCTGGGCGAGGTGCAGGTGCAGACCTTCGGCACCTCGCGCGACGTGCTCATCCGCCTGGGCGTGCAGCGCGACCGGCCGCCCACCGAGGTGGCCTCGAAGGTGTTCGCCGCGCTGTGCACGGCCGAGCAGGGCCGCGTGGGCACGCGGCAGTACACGACGCCGCAGGGCGAGCAGGTCAGCCGCGCCGCCTGCAGCACGGCCGACGGCAAGGAGCCGCTGCTGCTGACGCGCACCGAGGCGGTGGGGGCCTCGGTGGGCGCCGAGCTCTACCAGAACGGCGCGCTCGCGCTGGGGGTCACGGTGCTGGGCATCATGGCCTACCTGGCGCTGCGCTTCGAGTGGAAGTTCGCGCTCGCCGGCATCGTGGCCAACCTGCACGACGTGGTCATCATCCTGGGCTTCTTCTCGTTCTTCCAGTGGGAGTTCTCGCTCTCGGTGCTGGCGGCGGTGCTGGCCGTGCTGGGCTACTCGGTCAACGAGTCGGTGGTCATCTTCGACCGCATCCGCGAGACCTTCCGCAAGTTCCGCAAGCTCAGCACTCCGCAGGCGATCGACCACGCCATCACCAGCACCACCAGCCGCACCATCATCACCCACGGCTGCACCCAGATGATGGTGCTGTCGATGCTGGTGTTCGGCGGCCCCACCCTGCATTACTTCGCGGTGGCACTGACCATCGGCATCCTGTTCGGCATCTACTCGTCGATCTTCGTCGCCGCCGGCATCGCGATGTGGCTGGGCGTCAAGCGCGAGGACCTGCTGCGCGGCGGCAGCGGCAAGGAGCACGACCCCAACGATCCGAATGCAGGGGCCGTGGTGTAGAGTGGATCAACACCGCCACTACCCGCCCGCCCGCTGACATGCCCTACAGCGCGTCGCCCGACTCTCTCGCTGGCCAGGCGCGCAGGCTGTACATCGAAGAGCTCGTCAAGGGCCTGGTCTCGCTGGTGCAGGCGTGCATGGACGGCGCCCGCGCGATCTACGACAAGCCCTCCGAGCACGCGGCCGCGCAGCGCCGGCGTGAGCTGGTGCACGGCCTGATGGCCGGGGCCCAGAACTGGCACCGCGCCATGGTGGGGGGGCTGCGCCAGGCGCTGCTGCAGGGCGGCTTCTCGGTCTCGCGCCCGGGCGACCTGCCCCCGCCGGGCAGCGGCCGCGACGCGCTGACCCTGGTGCCCGACGACACGATCGAGCTCGAGATCGTCACCTCGCGCCTGGCGCTGGCCATCATGGACCGTGCCTCCTGGGAGTTCGCGGACCTGCGCTCGCGCATTGCACACCTCGAAGGCCGTGCCGAGATCGATCCGCACGACATGCTGCGCGCCCACGTGCTGGCGCGGGTGGCCTTCGACGGCTGGCGCACCGCCGGCCTCACGCTCGAAGGCTGGCGCGAGCTGCAGGCGGTGCTGCATGACGAGTTCGCGCTCCTGGTCGAGGAGGCCTACCACGAGGCCAACCGCTGGCTCGTCGAGCGCGGCGTGCTGCCCGAGGTGGACCTGCGGCCCTTCATCCGGCGCTCGCGCACCCACCCCGCCGCCTTGCAGGGCTGGCAGGGCGGCGGCATCGGCGGCGGGGGCCCGGCCACCGGCCCTGAAGGCGCCGGCGCCGGCATGGGGCGCCCGTCGGCGCCGGGCCCGGGCTTCAGCCAGTGGTCGGGCGGCGGCGCGGGCCGCGTCGGCGACGAGACGCGGCTGATGACGCGCAGCACGCCGCTGGCACGCAGCCGCGAGCATGCCGAGGCCGTGCTCGGGCGCCTGAACCGCCTGATCGGCCGCCACGTGCCCGAGTTCGCCGGCTCCACGCGCCCGGGCGGCGGGGCGCGCGCCCCGGCCCCGGTGTCGCCGGGTCTGGCACGTGCCATCGACACGGCCCAGATCGGGCTGCGCCAGCGCCTGTCGTCGACGCTGCACGGCGATGCCGCGGCCACGGCGCCGGTGCTGCTGGAAGAGCTGCACCAGCGCAAGCAGGCGCTGAAGAAGGCCGCGGCCACGCCCGAGGAGCGGGCCACGATCGAGATCGTGGCGCTGCTGTTCCAAAGCATCCTGACCGAGGAGCGCATTCCGGCCGGCGTGCGCGTGTGGTTCGCGCGGCTGCAGATGCCGGTGCTGCGGGTGGCGGTGAGCGAGCCCGACTTCTTCGCCACCATCGACCACCCGGCGCGGCGCCTGATCGACCGCATGGGCGCCTGCGTGATGGGCTTCGACACCGGCGGCACGGCCAGCAGCAGCGAGGCGCTGGACAAGGAGATCAAGCGCATCGTGCAGGTGGTGGAGGCCTACCCCGACACCGGCCGGCGCGTGTTCCAGACCGTGCTGGTCGAGTTCGAGAAGTTCCTCGAGCACTACTTCAGCACCGCCAACGAAGCCACCAAGCGCGGCGTCTCGCTGGCCCAGCAGGTCGAGCAGCGCGAGACCATGGCCATCCAGTACACGATCGAGCTGCGGCGCATGCTCAACGAGGTGCCGGTGCAGGAGGGCGTGCGGCAGTTCCTGTTCCACGTCTGGGCCGACGTGCTGGCCACCACCGCCGTGCGCTACGGCGGCCAGGGCGAGCAGACCAAGGCCATGAAGCGCGCCGCCGCCGACCTGATCTGGAGCGCCAGCGCCAAGGTCACGCGCGAAGAGCGCGCCGAAGTCATCCGCCGCCTGCCGCTGCTGCTGAAGAGCCTGCGCGAGGGCATGGTCTCCGCCGGGATGGACGCCGCCCGCCAGGACGAGCACATCCAGCAGCTGAACAACTCGCTGGCGGCGGCCTTCACCGCCAAGACGGCCGTCATCCCCGACGAGCGCCTGCGCGAGCTGATGGAGCGGCTGGAGACCCTGGAGGAGCTGCTGCCCGATGCCGCCGACGTCGACATCGACGAGGCCATGGTGCTGGACCTGTCGGGACACCAGAACTCCGAGCTCGAGGTGGTGCTGGACGGCGGCTCGATGCCGGCGCCGGCGATGGTGGCCTGGGCGCGCGAGCTCCAGGTGGGCAGCTGGTACATGCTCGACCGCGGCGGCCACAACGAGCCGGTGCAGCTGGCCTGGCACGGCATGCACAAGCAGCTGTCGCTGTTCGTCACCCCGCAGGGGCGCTGCGTGCTGTTCCAGCAGCACCGGCTGGCGTCGTACCTGCAGGCCGGGCTGATGCTGCCGGCGCAGGAAGAGGCGCTCACCGTGCGCGCCACGCGCAGCGCGCTGGCCAAGCTCGACGTCGACGCCTCGCGCCTGCTGAACTGAGCTTGCACCGCCGCCAGCGGCCCGGCGCAGCCGCTACCGGGTCAATGGATCACGCGGTCGCCCGGATCGACGAAGAGCTCGTCCAGGATCAGCGCGTCGGGCTCCTCGCCCAGGCTCCAGAAGACCATCAGCACGATGATCTTCAGCTCTTCCAGGTCCATCGGCCCGCCACCCACGGCCATCGCGCGGTCGATCACCATCTCGCGCATCGGCGCCGGCAGCCGGCCCGCGGATTCCAGGAAGGCGATGAAGCCGATCGAGGTCTCGCCCAGCACCTCGCGCTCGGCGTCGGTGTAGATGCGCATGCTGCCCCGCACGGGGTCGCCGCTGACCGATTCGGCGCTGCTGGCCAGGCCATCCAGCCAGCGCAGCGCGTCCTGGATTTCTTCGGGCTCGAAACCCACGGCCGAGAGCTTGCGCGAGAGCTGCTTGGGCTCGGGGCAGGCGTCGGGGCGCCAGTAGTTCTCGTAGAGGTAGACCAGCACTTCGAACATCGAATCACTATACCCGAGGCCGGCCTGCGCTCAGGTCGCGTGTCGACGCTGGTACAGCCCGCCCGGCAGGCGGGCGACGCGCCCCGTCAGCTCCAGCTCGAGCAGCCGCGCCGACAGCGTGGGCACCGGCCAGCCGGTGCGCGCGACCAGGGCGTCCAGCGTGACCGGGTCGTCGCCCAGCGCGTCCAGCAGCGGGTCTTGCGGCGCGTCGTCGGGATCGGTGGCGGGTGCGGCCGTCGCTGGCGCGAGATTCAGCTCTTCGAGGATGTGCTCGGCCGTCTCCACCAGCTTCGCGCCCTGGCGGATCAGTGCATGGCAGCCCTTGGACTGCGGCGCGTGGATCGAGCCGGGCAGCGCGAACACCTCGCGCCCGGCCTCGGCCGCCAGTCGGGCGGTGATCAGCGAGCCCGAGCGCAGCGCCGCTTCCACCACCAGCGTGCCGCGTGCGAGGCCGGCGATGATGCGGTTGCGCAGCGGAAAATTCTCGGCCAGCGGCGGCGTGCCCGGGGCGTATTCGCTGACCAGGGCGCCGCGCAGCGCGATGCGCCGGGCCAGCTCGGCGTGGCGCGGCGGGTAGACCTGGTCCAGCCCCGTGCCCACGACGGCCACCGTGCAGGCACCGCCGGTGCGGCTGTCGAGTGCGCCCTCGTGCGCCGCGGCGTCGATGCCCTGGGCCAGCCCCGACACCACCACCAGCCCGTGCGCGGCCAGTGCCAGGCCGAAGGCGCGCGCGTTGTCGCGCCCCTGTGCCGTGGGCTGGCGGCTGCCGACCACCGCGACCGCCGGCGCCGCCAGCGCGGCGGCGTCGCCCTGCACGTACAGCAGCAGCGGCGGATCGGCGGTCTGCAGCAGCAGCGGCGGCCAGGCGGGGTGGTCCAGGGTGATGACGCGGCGGTCGGCGCCGCCGGCCAGCCAATCGCGCGCCCGCGCCAGGCGTGCCGCGAACGCGGGCGGCTCGTCCTGCAGCGCGCGCGCCAGGGCCGGGCCGACCAGCGCCTGCAGCGTGGCCACGGGCGCCTGCAGCACCGCCGCGGGCGAGCCGCAGGCGGCCAGCAGCCGGCGCGCGGCGCCGCGGCCGATGCCCGGCGTCTCCAGCAGTCGCAGCCAGGCGGCGAAGTCGCGGTCGTCGCCCATTCGCTGCCCTCCGTGCCGCCCCGGTGCCGCCCGTTCGCCCGTCCAGGCCTGGCGCCCGCGGCCGCCCGCGCCTTCAGGGCTGGGTGTAGCGGTCGCCCCGGGTGACCGGGTTGCGCGTGTTCAGGATGAGCGCGTACGAGACGTGGTCGAAGGTGCGGAAGACGAACATCAGCCCCTCGCGCTCGTCGGGCAGCTGCATGGCCACGTGGCCACCGCCCGTGGTGTCGACGGCGCGCGCGCCATGGCGCCACAGGGCCAGCACATGGCCGCGCTCCAGGCCGTCGAGCGAGCCGCGGTTCAGCGACACGATCTGGTTCTGGCCCGCGATCAGCCCGTCGCCGTACACCGCGACGACCCGGCCCTCGATCGGCTGCACCGGCGCATGCGGCACGTAGGCCACCAGTTCCTGCTGCGGCACGGGCGACAGGCGGTCGCCGATGCCGGCTTCGAGCCGCGTGCTGGTGATGCGGAAGGTGTCGGGGACGACGACGTCCTTGTCCAGCCCCTGGCCGGCGGAGGCGAGCTGGGTCTGGCCGCTGCGCACGAACTCGGCCGTGCCGACGTAGCGCCCCTCGTAGCCGAGCACGGCGCCGGTCTCGGGGTCGGTCAGCGGCGTGAGCTGGCGGAAGAGGCGGAAATCGCGCGCGCCGCCCAGGTTGCCGCGCACGTAGGCGGTCTCGCCGCGCGACACCATCACGCGGCCTTCCTGCGTGGCCACGATGCGCGGCGCTGCGGCCAGGGCGTTGCTGTCGAAGACCACGGCCTCGTTCAGGAACGGGCCGATGAGGTTGAGCGGGATCGAGGCGATGGCGCCGTTGTCGAGCAGCTCGCTGCGCACATGGGGCGTCAGCCGCACGACGTTGGTGGGCGCGCCGGCACCGCTGTCGGCCACGCGCAGGGTGGCGCGGCCGTTGCGCTTCTCGAGCACCAGGCGCTGGCCCGGGTAGATGAGGTGCGGGTTGCGGATCTGCGCCAGGTTCATGCCCCACAGGTCGGGCCAGCGCCAGGCGCTCTTGAGGAACATCGACGAGATGCCCCAGAGCGTGTCGCCGGGCTGCACGACGTGCGAGTCGGGGGCGTTCGGGGCCAGGTCTTCCAGCGGCACGCCGGCCTGCGCCACGCGCTCGGCGGTGGCCCGCCATTGCGGGTAGACGGGCAGGGTGCTGGCCTGCGCCCAGGCCGTCAGCGGCAGCGTGAGGCCGCCGAACAGGCCGCCCGCCAGGGCGGCCAGGGCGAGTCGCCGCCCGGTGGGGGTAACGCGACGATCGCGATTGCTCATGGGGCTAGGGTCTCCGGGCCGGCTGCCGGGCCGCAGCCGATGCGAAAATGTCGTTTGCTGCGCGGAGCCGAATTGCGCCCCGAACCCGTGCCGGGCCGCCTCGGTTCGCGGCTCGACGAGGCTCATATCGTTTCACAAATTCTGCCCACAAACCCCTGATGCCGCAATGAAACGGCCGCGGCGTGCACAACCCCACGCCGGCCGTCGCGACGCCCCGCGTTGCGCGCGTTCCACAGCCGTTGCGGGGTGTTGCGCGGCGTCTCCGTCTGTCCTTGCGCGTCACCACCTGCCATGGCCCAGCTGCCCATCCTGCGTTACCCCGACCCCCGGCTCCACACCGTCGCCCGGCCGGTGGCGGCCGTGGACGAGCGCGTGCGCCGTCTCGTGGCCGACATGCTCGAGACCATGTACGCCGCCGACGGCGTGGGCCTGGCCGCGACCCAGGTCGACGTGCACGAGCGCGTCATCGTGATGGACACCTCGGAGCCGCGCGACCGCCCGCTGGTGCTCATCAACCCCGAGATCATCGAGCGCAGCGCCGAGATGGCGGTGAACGAGGAGGGCTGCCTGTCGGTGCCCCAGGTCTACGACCGCGTGGAGCGCCACGCCCGCGTCACGGTACGGGCGCTGGACCGCGACGGCCAGCCCTACACGCTCGATGCCGAAGGCCTGACGGCGGTGTGCGTGCAGCACGAGATGGACCACCTGCTGGGCAAGGTCTTCGTCGAGTACCTCAGCCACCTCAAGCGCGACCGCATCCGCACCAAGATGCTGAAGAAGACGCGCGAAGCGCAGCGCAGCCTGTGACGCCGCCACCGCTGCGCGTGGCCTTCGCCGGCACGCCCGAGTTCGCGGCCACGGCGCTGGCCGCGCTGCTGCAGGCCGGCCACCCGGTGCCGCTGGTGCTGACCCAGCCCGACCGCCCGGCCGGCCGCGGCCTCAGGCCGCAGGCCTCGCCGGTGAAGCAGCTGGCGCAGGCGCACGGGCTGCCGCTGGCCCAGCCGCGCAGCCTGCGCCTGGACGGACGCTGGCCCGACGACGCCCTGGCCGCCCGCCGCGCGCTGGAAGCCGCCGCGCCCGAGGTGCTGGTGGTGGCCGCCTACGGCCTCATCCTGCCGGCCTGGGTGCTGGCCCTGCCACGGCTGGGCGGCATCAACATCCACGCCTCGCTGTTGCCGCGCTGGCGCGGTGCGGCGCCGATCCAGCGCGCCATCGAGGCCGGCGATGCGCAGACCGGTATCACGCTGATGCAGATGGACACGGGGCTGGACACCGGCGCCTTGCTGGCCGCGCAGGCGCTGCCGATCGGGCCCGGCGACACCAGCGCCACCCTGCACGCGCGGCTGGCCGCGCTCGGCGCCGATCTCGTGGTGCAGGCGCTGGCCCGGCTGCGCCACGCGGCCTGGCCCGCGCAGCCCCAGCCGGGCGAAGGCGTGACCTACGCGCACAAGATCGAGAAGGCCGAGTCCGCCATCGACTGGCGGCTGCCGGCCGCGGTGATCGAGCGCCGGCTGCGCGCCTTCGACCCCTACCCGGGGGCCAGCACGGTGCTGGCCGGCCAGCCCGTCAAGCTGTGGCGCGGCCGCGTCGTGCCCGGGCAGGGGGTGCCCGGCCAGGTGCTGCAGGCCGGCGCCCGAGGGCTGGTGCTGGCCTGCGGCGAGGATGCGCTCGAGCTGCTGACGCTGCAGCGCGCCGGCGCCGGGCGCGTCACGGCGCGCGAGTTCCTGCAGCGCCACCCGCTGGCCGCGGGCGCTCAAGCCGAAGGCGGCGGCAGCCGATAACCCGGGCATCCCGTCTGCTGCCCGCTGCTGCCGTCCGTCCGTGAAGCGCCACCTCGCCCGCCTCGTCCTCGCCGTCCTGCCGCTGGCCCTGGCCGGCTGCGACATGCTGGGCATCGAATCGGCCAGCGACATCGCGGCCAAGCGCGCCGCTGAAGGCAAGGCCATCGGTGGCGCCTGCCGCTACAGCGCGCGCTCCATCGAGCAGTGCTTCGAGATCAACAAGCGGGCCGACAAGGCCGCCGTGTTCGCCGGCTGGCGCGAGATGAACGACTACATGCGCGACAACAAGATCGCGCCCATGCCGGCCGAGGGCGAGCCCGCCGTCGCGCAGGCCGGCACCGCCGCGGGCGATGCCACCGCGGCGCCGGCCGACC
>JAGWLO010000144.1 GCA_028872015.1 Burkholderiales bacterium
GTTCTCGCCGCATCAGTGACCTGGGATCCGGACCGGCAGGACTGGCACGTCGACGACCGGCGATTCGACACTGCCGGCGCGATGCACGCCGCGACCGAGTTCATGTGGTTCCACAGCGACGAGGTCAACGGCTTCCCGGAGGTCCATCTGCGCTGAGGCCGCGGCCGCCGCAAGCTGCCTCGGGGCGCGGCCGGTTCGCCGGCCGCGTTTATCGCCGTATCGTCAAGCCGTCAATGGATTTGGTGCGCGGCTTTGGCCCCGGGCCCCGCTCGACGACCAGGCCAGCCGCATCGCTGTGCGCGTGGCAGCCAGTCCGGCGGCCTTGGCGCCGCGGCGATCGTTCAGGCCTTGCAGCCCGAGCCTCGACGCTGCAATTGCACGGGCGGGCACGGGACCGAGCCATACGAACAGAACACGCAGCAGTCTCCCGGCTTGGGCCGCAGCACCGCCTTGCAGTGCCCGCATTCGTAGAAGAACTGGCAGGCGTCGGTGGGCATGACTTCGCGACGAGCGTGCCCGCACAGCGGGCAGGTCAGCACGGACGCGAGAAGCGGCGTGGCTGGGATCATCGGCGGATTATGTCGAGCCAGCCGATGCCGGCCACGGCCTCGATCCATGCGGAGGGAACGTTCCCTTAGGCGCCACGCCTACTGCTGGCCGAGGTCCTGGCAGCGTCGATCGGCGTGCGTCTGGCGCGATGACTCGTCCCTCGCCGAATGCCGGGCCTCGCCCGGATCGGGCCCGCGAGCCCGATTCGGGCGAGGTGCTCGCTGCATCCGGTCCCGGTGTCTTGCTTCAGGACCGTCTGCCACGCTGCCGCTGCAGCGCGGCACCGCCGTTGCCCGTCGCCTCAGCGCTGGGCATCGGCCAGCAGGGGGCCGGCGCTGCCTCCGGCCAGAGTGGGCGACGGATGCTGGGACATGTAGAACGAACCGCTGTCTTCGCTGACGAGGGCCTGGGCAAGACCCGAGCGCATCGCGGCGATCGCCTGGGCCCGTACCTCGGCACGGCCGCGCGTGCTGACGGCGTCGCTTTGCTGGCTGTACCCATTGGCGTACACGCGATTGTCGTGGCGGGCCCTCGACTGCTGCAACTCGGCCCGGACCTGGGCGCGCGTCAACACGCCCAGAGCCTCCGACTGCTGGCTGTAGCCCTCGTCGTACGGGTTCGTGGTGCTGCCGGCGACTTGGGCGAATGCGCTTGCGGCGGAAACGATGGCCACCAGGGCCACGGCGGGATACACGAGGGTGTGAAGCTTCTTCATGGTGTTTGCTTTCAGTGCATCCTGTTAGAGAGGCCGAGTCGGTGGATGCAGGGCCGGCTTCGCCTTGTGACCGTCACCCTTCGCGTCAGGCCGACGCTGGAGAGGTGCTGAGCGCCGCGTCGATGTCGCTGCGTTCACAGCCTTGGTCGTGGGCCGGCCGGCGAACGTGACAGCGCGATCGTCAGCGCCGAATGCGTTGCCCAGCCCACGGCCTCGCGGCTGTAAGGAATGGGCCGGCACGGACGTCTACCGAACGGTTGCGCGCCTCGTGCACCCTTGCCCGCACCCCTCACGCACCCAACTCGTCAGGACACCCCATGCAGGATCGAAGAAGCGCCCTCGTCACAGGCTCGACGAGCGGCATCGGACTGGTCATCGCCAGCGGACTGGCTGCCCGTGGCATGAACATCGTGCTCAACGGCTTCGGCGACGCCGCCGAGATCGAGACCCAGCGCCTGAAACTACAGCAGGCGCACGGCGTCGAGGTGCTGTTCCACGGCGCGGACATGAGCCTGCAGGGCGCGGTCGAGGACCTGATGGCCTTCGGCGCGACGCACCTGGGCGGCATCGACGTGCTCGTCAACAACGCCGGCATCCAGCATGTCGCGCCGGTGGACGCGTGCCCGGTCGAGAAGTGGAACGCAATCCTGCCCATCAACCTGACCGCAGCCTTCCACACCACGCGGCTGGCCCTGCCGCACATGAAGTTCAATCAGTGGGGCCGCATCGTCAACATCGCCTCGGCGCACGCGCTGGTGGCCAGCCCCTTCAAGTCGGCCTACGTGGCGGCCAAGCACGCGATAGCAGGGTTCACCAAGACCGTGGCGCTCGAGGTGGCCGAGCTCGGCATCACGGCCAACGCCGTGTGTCC
>JAGWLO010000091.1 GCA_028872015.1 Burkholderiales bacterium
CGACGCGGCGGGCCAGGCCGGCGCGGCCAGCGCCGCGCCCAGCGCCAAGGCCTCGCGCCGCCTCATGCCGGCGCCCCCGGCCGCTGCGCCGGCGCGGCACCGACGTCGACGTACTTGTAGAACTCGCGCACGAAGATGTTGCGGTCGTAGCCCTGCACCCACGGCTGGGCGAGGTCGGTGAAGATGCGGTGCACGTGCACTTTGTAGGGCATGTAGGCGATCATCAGTTCGGCCGCCTTCTGCATCGCCGCCAGGCGCTCGGGGCCGTCGGGCAGGCGCGTCTGGCGCTCGTACAGCGCGTTGTAGGCCGGCAGGTCGAAGCGCGCCAGGTTCGACTGGCCCTTGTTCGGCCCGTAGCCCAGGCCCAGGAAGGTGTCGCCGTCGGGCTGCCCGGCCACCCAGCCCACGCCCCACATCATCAGCTTGCCGGCGCGCGCGCGCTTGAGCTGCTCGGGCCACTTGGCGATCTTGAACTCCATGCGGATGCCGATCGCCCGCATGTTCTTCTGCCACTGCTCGGCGAGCTGGCGGCTTTGCTGGTCGGGGCTGCTGGCGTACTCGATCTGCAGCGGGCCGCCGTCGGGCCGCTCGCGCCAGCCGTCGCCGTTGCGGTCGACCCAGCCGTAGAGGTCGAGCAGGGCCATCGCGCGGGCGCGGCTGAACTCGCTCATCTCGCTCTTGAAGGCCGGGTCGTAGCCCCAGCAGCGGGGCGCGATCGGGCCCTGCGCCGGGATCGCCTGGCCGTGGCGCACGAGGTGGATCTCGCGCTCGACGTCCACCGCCAGGCCGATGGCGCGGCGCAGCGCCACCTGGGCCGGCGCAGTGCCGCCCACCACCGGGTCTTCCATGTTGAAGTAAGAGACCGCCACATCGGAGCGCGGGTAGCGCACCATCTCGATGCCCTGGCGCGCCAGGTTGGGCGCGAGGCGGTTGTTCGGGAAGGCGACGTCGGCGAAGTCGTTGGGCACGATCTCCAGCACGTCCTGCTCGCGGCTGAGGAAGCTCAGCCAGCGCGGCTGCGGCTCCTCGATGACCGAGATCACCAGGCGGTCGATCATCGGCAGCCGCCGGCCCTTGAACTGCGCCGCCATCGCCTGGCGGCGGGCATCGTCGGCGGGCGGATGCTCGTCGTAGAACACCGGGCGGTAGCGCGGGTTGCGCGCCAGCACGATCTGCGAGCTGCGCACCCAGCGCTCGAGCACGAACGGGCCGGTGCCCACCGGGTGGTCGCCCACGCGGTCGCCATGGGCTTCGACGACCTCGCGCGCGAGCGCGCCGGTGAACGAGCCGTCGGCGAAGTTGTACAGAAAGCGCGGGCTCGTCTGGCGCAGCCGGATCTGGAAGGTGTAGCGGTCGAGCGCGCGCAGGCCTTCGACCGGCGTGTCGTAGTCGAAGGGCAGGCGCGCCTTCAGCAGGCGCTGGCGCAGCTCCGACAGGCCCAGGATGCCGGCGTTCTCGAGCAGGTAGAGGTTGCCGCTCTTCCAGCGCGGGTCGTAGTGGCGCTTCAGGGAGTAGACGTAGTCGTCGGCCGTGAGCTCGCGCGGGCGGCCACCGAAGGCCGGGTCGTCGGCGAAGTAGATGCCGGGCTTGATGCGGAAGGTGAAGGTCTTGAAATCGGCCGTCACCTCGGGCATCTCGGCGGCCGTGTTGGGCCGCATGCGCACCGGGCGCGCCAGGAACTCGAACTCCAGCGGGGCCTCGAAGAAGCCGCAGCACACGGTGCGCGAGTACAGGTCGGTCACCTGCGCCGGGTCGAAGTTGGTCTCGGCGATCTGGAACACGTAGCGCAGCACCTTGGTGCCGGCCTGGGCCGGCGGCGCGCCGCGCGCCCAGGCACTGGCCAGCACCGGCGCCGCCAGCACCAGGCGTCGCGCCGGCGAGGCAGGAGAGTCCATGGCGGGATCGGGTGGCATGAAGGGTGCTGAGTCTAGAACGGCGCCTGCGTTCCCCGGGTATGCGGCGGGGAAATCACTCGCCGCCGCCACGCCGGCCCCCACCTAAACTCGCCCATCCCGAAAACGAGCCCTGGACGATGGCGGCCTATCTCATCCGACGCTTGTGGCAGATGGTGCCCACCTTGCTGGGCGTGATGCTGCTGGTGTTCTTCCTGTTCAAGTACTTCGGCGGCGACCCGGCCGTGGTGCTGGGCGGGCTGAACGCGAGCAAGGAGCAGGTGGCGGCCATCCGCCAGCAGCTCGGCCTGGACCAGCCCATGTACGTGCAGCTGTGGATCTTCTTCAAGCAGGTGCTCACCTTCGACTGGGGCAAGAGCTGGGCCACCAACGAGGCCGTGAGCCACCTCTTCGCCACCCGGCTGCCGGCCACGCTGACGGTGATGACGCCGATCCTGATCCTGGACATCTTTCTCGCCCTGCCGGTGGCGATGTGGGTGGCCTACCGCCGCGGCAGCCTGAGCGACCGCGCCATCATGGTGGCCTCCACCGTGGCGCTGTCGATCAGCTTCCTCGTCTACGTCATCGTCGGGCAGTACGTGTTCGGCTTCCAGCTCGGCTGGTTTCCGGTGCAGGGCTGGAGCGACAGCACCTGGAAGAACCTGGTCACCTACGTGCCGCTGCCGGTGCTGCTGGCGGTGGCGGTGGGGCTGGCGCCGCAGACGCGGCTGTACCGCAGCTTCCTGCTCGACGAGCTGGGCCACGACTATGTGCGCACCGCGCGCGCCAAGGGCATGGGCGAGGGCGTGGTGCTGTTTCGCCACGTGCTGCGCAACGCCATGATCCCGATCCTGACCAACGTCGGCCTGCAGCTGCCCGGCATCTTCGTGGGCAGCTTCCTGATCGAGGTGTTCTTCTCGATCCCGGGCGTGGGCCGCGAGATCCTGCTGGCCGTCAACCGCAGCGATTTCCCCGTCATCGAGGCCTTCACCATCTACCTGGCCGTGATCACGATGCTGGTGAACCTGGCCACCGACCTGGCCTACAAGATCGCCGATCCGCGGGTGGTGCTCAAGTGACGGCGGTGCTGCCGATCACCGGCGCCACCGGCGGCGCGCCCGCAGCCGGCGAAGGCGTGTGGCACGCCGCCTGGCGACGCTTCAAGGCCGACCGCGTGGGCCTGGGCTCGGCCTTCGTGGTGCTGGGCTTCATGCTGCTGGTGCTGCTGGCGGCGCTGGGGCTGGTGGCCAGCCACTGGCAGGACGAGGTGGCCGTGCCCGACGCGCCACCCAGCTTCCTGGGCCCGGCGCCGCCGCGCGCGGCCGATGCCATCGCCGAGCCACGCGGGCCCGATGTCGACCTCTCGGCGGTGGACCCGCTGGCCCCCAGCTACCAGGCCTGGGCCGAGCGCGCCCGGCACTACACGACGGTGGAGACGGTGAAGCAGACGACGCGCCCCTTCGGTGCCGACCGCCTGGGCCGCGACGTGCTCGCCAAGACCATCAAGGGCACCCAGATCTCGGTCTTCGTGGGCCTGGCCGCGGCGGTCACGGCCAGCGCCATCGGCGTGCTGCTGGGGGCCCTGGGCGGCTTCTTCGGCGGCAAGGTGGGCGACGCGCTGGAGTGGGTCTACAACGTCTTCACCAGCATCCCCGACATCCTGCTCATCTTCGCCTTCGCGGCCGTGGCCGGGCGCGGCGTGGGCAGCGTGGTGGTGATCCTGGGCCTGAGCGGCTGGACGGGCATGTACCGCCAGGTGCGGGCCGAGTTCATCCGCCACGCGGCCCGCGAGTACGTGCGCGCGGCCGAGGCCATCGGCGCCAGCACCGCCAGCCGCATGTTCCGCCACATCCTGCCCAACGTCAGCCACGTGGTGCTGGTGCGCATGAGCCTGCTGACGGTGGGCTTCATCAAGGCCGAGGTGATCCTGAGCTACCTCGGCCTGGGCGTGCGCGTGGACCAGGTGAGCTGGGGCACCATGCTGGCCGAGGCGCAGAGCGAGCTGATCCTGGGCCACTGGTGGCAGCTCGCCAGCGCCACGCTCTTCATGGCCGTCTTCGTGACCGCGTTCTCGCTCATGACCGATGCGCTGCGCGACGCGCTCGACCCCAAGCTGCGGGGGCTGGAGTGAGCGCGCTGCTGGCCATCGACGACCTGCAGGTCGCCTTCCGCATGGGCCGCGGCGAGCGCGCCGAGGCGGTGGGCCGCGGCGGCTCGGGCATCAGCTTCGAGATCGCGCCCCACAGCACGGTGGCGCTGGTGGGCGAATCGGGCTCGGGCAAGAGCGTGACGGCGATGTCGGTGCTGAACCTGCTGCCCGACAACGCCGAGCGCAGCGGCCGCATCCTGTGGCAGCCCGGCGCACCGGACGCCCCGGGCGCGGGCCCCGCGGGCCGGCCGCCGGTCGACCTGCTGCAGCTGCCGCCCGCGGCCCTGCGGGCCCTGCGCGGCAAGGACATCGCCTGCGTGTTCCAGGACCCGATGAGCTCGCTCAACCCGGTGTTCGACATCGGCCGCCAGCTCGCCGAGCCGCTGATGAAGCACCTGGGCCTGAGCCGGCGCCAGGCCCGCGCGCGCGCCGTAGAGCTGCTGGGCGAAGTGGGCATCCCCGAGCCGGCGCGCCGACTGGCCAGCTACCCGCACGAGATGAGCGGCGGCCAGCAGCAGCGCGTGATGATCGCCATGGCCCTGGCCTGCGAGCCCCGGCTGCTGATCGCCGACGAGCCCACCACGGCGCTGGACGTGACCATCCAGCGCCAGATCATCGAGCTGCTGGCCCGGCTGAAGACCAGCCACCGCATGAGCCTGCTGTTCATCAGCCACGACCTCGGCCTGGTGGGCGAGATCGCCGACCGCGTGGTCGTGATGCGCCAGGGCCGCATCCGCGAGCAGGGCGAGGCGGCGCGCATCTTCGGCGCCCCGGCCGACGACTACACGCGCGCCCTGCTGGCCTGCCGCCCCAGCCTGGTGGGCAACCCGGCACGGCTGATGGTGATCGACGAGCACATGGCCGGCGCCAGCGCGCCCACCACCCCGGCCAAGCCCAAGAACCCCGACGCCCCCGTGGTGCTGGAGGTGCGCGCGCTGGCCAAGAGCTTCTGGCTGCCGCACGGCGCCTTCGGCCGGCGCGAGTTCCAGGCCGTCAAGGACGTCAACTTCCGGCTGCGCCGTGGCCACACGCTGGGCGTGGTGGGCGAATCGGGCTCGGGCAAGACGACGATGGGCCTGAGCCTGCTGCGCCTGCACGAGCCGCGGCGCGGGCCCGAGTCGGGCGAGATCTTGTTCGAGGGCCGCAACCTGCTGGCCCTGTCGGCGCACGAGCGGCAGTCGCTGCGGCGGCGCATCCAGATCGTGTTCCAGAACCCCTACGCCAGCCTGAACCCGCGCTTCACCATCGGCCAGACGCTGCTCGAGCCGATGACCATCCACGGCATCGGCGCCAGCGCCGCCGAGCGCGAGCAGCGCGCGCGCGGCCTGCTCGAGAAGGTGGGCCTGGACGGCGGCGCGCTGGCCAAGTACCCGCACGAATTCAGCGGCGGCCAGCGCCAGCGCGTGGCCATCGCGCGCTGCCTGACGCTGTCGCCCGAGGTGCTGGTGCTGGACGAGGCCGTCAGCGCGCTCGACGTCAGCGTGCAGGCCCAGGTGCTCAACCTGCTGAAGGACCTGCAGGACGAGCTCGGGCTGAGCTACGTCTTCATCAGCCACGACCTGGCGGTGGTGCGCTTCATCAGCGACGAGGTGCTGGTGATGAAGGACGGCGCCGTGGTCGAGCAGGCCAGCGCCGCCCAGATCCTGGCGGCGCCGCGCGAGGAGTACACCCAGCGGCTGCTGGCGGCCATTCCGCGCGGCTACCAGGCGGCTGCCTGATCCGCGGGCGGGGGGCGGCGGCGGTTCCGGGCCCGCGCGACAATCGCCGCTCATCCCCCTGCGTCGAGAGCCTGCCGTGGACCTGAAGGTACCGATCACCATCACCGACGAGCTGACCGACGAGGTCATCGCGTCCACCGGGCTGCTGAACCTCGCCAGCGGCGCCATCGTGGGCATCGTCTACACCGACTACGACCCGGACGCGCAAGGCCTGCCGTTCGAGAACGAGGACTACGAGTTCACCAGCGGCATGCTGTCCAACGCCGGCAAGGACGTCGAGTTCAAGATCGAGGTCAACCGCGTCACCGGCGAATACTCGGTCAGCGCCAGCGAGCTGCTCGAGATCAAGGTGCGCGCGGCGGCACTGTTCGCCGGCGTCAGCGGCAAGGATCTGGCGGCCCAGGCCGGCGCGGGCAGCGCCGGCGGCCCGCCGCCCGGCGGCCGCAACCGCTATCACTGAGCCTTCGGCCTCGGCGTCGGCGCGGGCGTCGGTACGAAAGTGACCGGCACGCCGGCCAGCGCGCGGGCGCGTAGCTGGCCGCAGCCGGCCTCCACGTCCTGCCCCGCCGAATGGCGCAGCTTGGTCAGCACGCCGCGGCGGTGCAGGGTGCGCGCCATCTCGGCGGCGCGCTGCCAGCTCGGGCGCCGCCAGGCCAGGCCCGGCACGGCGTTGTAGGGGATCAGGTTCATGAGCGCATGCCGGCCCGCCAGCAGCGCGACGATGCCTTCCACCTCGTCGTCGCCGTCGTTCACGCCTTCGATCAGCGTCCACTGCACCTGCAGCGGGTAGCCGCTGGCGCGTGCATAGCGATCGCCCAGCGCCATCAGCGCGGCCGGCGCCAGGCGCGGCGCGCGCGGCAGCAGGGCGGCGCGCCGCGCGGCATCGGTGCTGTGCAGCGACAGCGCCAGCGCCGGCCGCACCTGGCCCGGGCCCAGCGCCAGCAGCCGCTCGAAGGCGCGTGCGTCGCCCACGGTGGAGAACACCAGGTTCTTGTGCCCGATGCCGCCGGCGGTGCCCAGCAGCTCGATCGCCTCCAGCACCGCGTCGAGGTTGTGCGCCGGCTCGCCCATGCCCATGAAGACGACCTTGTGCACCGCGCGGCGGGCACGCGCCAGCGCGACCTGGGCCACGATCTCGGCGCTGCCCAGCTGGCGCAGCAGGCCGCCCTGGCCGGTCATGCAGAACACGCAGCCCACCGCGCAGCCGACCTGGGTGCTCACGCACAGGCCCTGGCTGCGGTGCGGCGGCAGCAGCACGCTCTCCACGGTCTGGCCGTCGCGCAGGGCCAGCAGCAGGCGCGCCGAGCCGTCGGCGCCGGGGTGCTCGGACTGCAGCCGCAGCAGGCCGCTCAGCTCGTCGGTCAGCGCCGGCAGCGCCTGGCGCAGCGCCTGCGGCATGAAGTCCTCGAGCCGGCGCCGGCCGGCGTCCTGCGGCAGCGCGTGCGCCCACCGGCGCAGCACGCGGGCCTCGTGCGCCGGGTTCGCGCCCAGCGCGCGCAGGCGCTGGCGGATCGCGCTGACGTGCATTGCGTCCGTCAGCCTTCCTGCCGGGCCAGCAGCGCCGCCTGCGCCGCCGGCGCCGGGTGGCTGCTGCTCAGGCGCACCTCGCCTTCGTCCAGCGCCCGCTGCGGGCCGGCCTGCAGTCGCGCCAGCAGCCCTTCGGCGTGCGCCGACGGCGTGGCGTGCAGCCCGACCCAGGCGTTGCGGCCCAGGCGCTTGGCGGCGAACAGGGCCAGGTCGGCGAGCTTGACCACCTCCTCCCACCCCAGCGCCCGCGGCTCGGGCTCGACGAAGGGCAGGCAGGCGAATCCGATCGAGGCGCTGAGGGCCAGCGGCGTGCCGTCCTCCAGGCGGAAGGGCCGCCCGGCGATGACGTCGCGCACCCGCTCGGCCAGCTCCTCGGCGCGGCCGCGGTCGGTGTCGCGGGCCACGGCCAGGAACTCTTCGCCGCCCCAGCGCACGACGTAGTCGCTGTCGCGCATCAGCGCGTGCAGGCGCTGCGCCACCTGCACCAGCACCGTGTCGCCGGCGGCATGGCCGTGGCGGTCGTTGACGCCCTTGAAGTGGTCGATGTCGATCAGCAGGAACAGCGTGTCGGCATCCAGCGGCCGCGGGTGGCCGGCCAGCCGCGCCTCCTGGCTGCGGCGCAGGCTGGCCCCGATCGAGGCGTCGATGTGCTCGGCCAGGAAGCGCCGGTTGCGCAGGCCGGTGAGCGGGTCGCTGACGCTGGTCTGCTCGAGGATGCGCGTCTTCTCGGCCAGCGCGCGCGACACCTGCTCGAGCATCGCGGTGCGCTCGCCCACCTTGCGCTCCAGCGCGATCTGCTGCGCCCGCAGGTAGCGCGTGCGCCAGCGCAGCACCGCCGCGCCCAGCCCCAGCAAGGCCAGCAGGGCCGCCGCGCGCGCCGACAGCGTCTGGTACCAGGCCGGCAGCACGCGCAGCGGCAGGGCCAGCTCGCGCTGCGACCACCGCCCGTCGCGGTTGGAGCCGCGCAGCTGCAGCGTGTAGTCGCCCGGCGGCAGGTTGGTGTAGCTGGCCAGGCGGTGCGCGGCGTCGGTCTCGATCCAGTCCTGGTCGTAGCCCAGCAGCCGGTAGGCGTAGCGGTTGCGGGCCGGCGCCGAGTAGTCCAGCGCCGCGAACTCCACCGACACGCTGTTGGCCGCCGCCGGAACCTGCAGCGGCGGCGGCGCGGCGGCGGCGGACGCGGCCGGCGCCGCATAGGGCCCCACCGGCACCGGCCGGCCGCCGATGCGCAGGTGCGTCACCACCAGCGGCGGCCGCCAGGTCCAGGCCAGGCGCAGGCGGGGCCGCACGATGGTCATGCCGCCGTCGCCGCCGAAGAGCAGCTCGTCGCGCGCCGTGCGAGCCGCCGAGCCGGTCCAGTAGGTGGGGAACAGCAGGCCGTCGGCGCGGCGCAGCGTGCGCACCGCCAGCGTCTGCGGGTCGATGCTGGCCAGGCCGCCGTCGGTGCAGGCCCAGACCTGGCCGGCGCCGTCCTCGATCAGCGAGTTCACGTTCTCGTCCGGCAGGCCCTGCGCCGTGCGCAGGTGCAGGAAGCGCGGCCGGCCTTCCTCGACGCCACCCTGCAGGATCGCGATGCCGCCGCCGTAGGTGCCCACCCACAGCCGCTGCTGGTGATCGAAATACAGCGTGGCCACGAAGCCGGCGTCCAGGCCGTCGGGGCGCCGGGCGTCGCTCGGTATGCGCTGCAGCACGCCGCTGGCCGGGTCGTAGCGGTTCAGGCCGTTGCGGGTGCCGATCCACAGCCTGCCACCGGTGTCGCGTGCCAGCACCGTGGTGCGCAGGTCGGTCAGGGCCTGGCCCGGGCCGCGCAGCATCGGGCGCGTCCGGCCGGTGCGCAGGTCGAGCTGCCACAGGCCGTCGAACTGGCCGCCGATCCACAGCCGCGGACCGTCCACCAGCAGCGCCCAGGTCGAGGCGGCGGGGTCGCGGCCGGCGATCGCGATTCGGCGCACCTCGCGCCCGTCGGCGCTGGCGCGGTAGAGCCCACGCTTGGTGCCGATGTACACGCTGCCGTCGCCGGCCTGCGCCAGCGCCAGCACCATGTCGGCCGGCAGCGCCGTCAGCGGATGCGCCGGGTCGGGGGCCAGCGCGGCCACGCGCGCGCCGTCGGGATCGATGATGTCGACGCCGCCCTTGTGGGTGCCGAGCCAGATGCGGCCGTCGTCCACGGGCAGGATCCAGCTGATCTGGGTGTTGCCCATCGAGGCCACATCGGTGCCCGGGGCGCCCGCGGCCGCGCGCGCGGCCTCCACCGGCGTGCCGAACATCGTCAGCACCGCCAGCTGTCCCGGGTCGTAGCGGCTCAGGCCGCGGTTGGTGGCCACCCAGACCAGCCCCGAGCGGTCGCGGTACAGCGCCCGCACGACGTTGTCGGCCAGGCTGGCCGGCAGGGCGGGCAGGTTGCGGATCTGGCGCGCGCGGCCGCTGGCGGTGTCCACCGCCACGATGCCCCCGCCCACGGTGCCGAGCCAGGTCTCGCCGGGCCGCACTTCGAGCAGGGCGACCACCGGCTGGCCCGCCAGCGCGCCGTCGCCGGCGGGCGCGCGCACGGGCTGCGGCGGCCCGCCTTCGGCGCCGATCACGAGCGCGCCCTGGCGCTCGGTGCCGACCCAGACGCGGCCTTCGGCGTCCTCGGCCAGGCTCTGCACGCTGACCGGGCCCGGCACCGGCTCGAAGCGCTCGCCGCGGCGCGTGTACAGGCCGTCGGCAGTGCCCACCCACAGGGCGCCGCGGTGGTCCCGCAGCAGCGCGTACACCGGCACCGCGGGCAGGCCGGGCGTGCCGGCATCGCCGGCGCGCGCGCTGCGGATGACGCCGGTGGCCGGGTCGAGGTGGTCGAGCCCGCCCTCGGTGCCCACCCACAAGCCGCCGGCCCCGTCGTCGGCGATGGCGCGCACGCTGACGTGGCTGAGCCCGCCCGGCCCCACCGGGGTGCACACGAAGCGCTCGGCCACGCCGTCCCAGCGCACCAGCCCGGCCGCGCTGGTGCCGATCCACAGCCGCCCGGCGGGGTCGGTGTGCAGCGTCTGGATGACGTTGTCGGGCAGTTCGCCGGGCTGGCCGGGATCGGCGCGGAAGACGCGGAAGTGGTAGCCGTCCCAGCGCGCCAGGCCGCCCAGCGTGCCCACCCAGAGGAAGCCGTCGCCGTCCTGGGCCACGGCGGTGGCGATGGCGTTCGGCAGGCCCTGGGCCTGGGTCAGGGTGCGAAAGCCGATCTGGGTGAGCTGGTCCCAGCGCTCGGCCCGGGCCGGCACAGGCAGCGCCACCGCGCCGGCCACCACGGCCAGCGCGGCCAGCGCGCGGGCCAGGCAGCGGCGCTGGCGCCCCCGCAAGACACCGGCTTCAGGCCCCACGGGACGCCGGCAGCGGGCGGGACGGGACGGGCATCGCCAGTACGGAGACCTCGGTGATCGGCATGACCTCGCAGGCGGATGACGGCTCGGCGCACTGTAACCGCCGGGCGCCGCGCCGGGCCCGCCGCGCCCGGATCAGGACGACTGCAGCGCGGCGCGCACGCTGCCCTGCGCGGCGTCGAGCCGGCGCCCGGCCTCGGCCGCGTCGACGCCGGCGCGCAGCATCACGATGGCCACCTTCACCCGGGCGCCGCTGGCGTCCAGCGCGGCGCGGGCCTGCGCCGCTTCGGCACCGCTGGCCAGCATCGTCAGGCGCAGCGCGCGCCGCACCAGCTTGGCGTTGGTGGCGCGCAGGTCGACCATCAGGTTGCCGTGCACCTTGTGCAGCCGCACCATCACGCTGCTGCTGAAGGTGTTGAGGGCGATCTTCTGCGCCGTGCCCGCCTTCAGCCGCGTGCTGCCCGAGATGAGCTCGGGCCCGGTGTCCAGCACGATGCCGATCTCGCACGCCGCGGCCAGCGGCGCGCCGGGGTTGTTGACCAGGCCGATCGTCAGCGCGCCGGCGCTGCGGGCGGCCTGCGCCGCGCCCAGCGCATAGGGCGTGGCGCCCGAGGCCGCCAGCAGCAGCACCACGTCCAGCGCGCCGGGCTGCAGCCGGCGCAGGTCGGCCGCGCCCTGGGCCGCGTCGTCCTCGGCGCCTTCGACGGCGGCGAACATGGCGCCGTCGCCGCCGGCCAGCAGCGCGGGTGCGCGCTCCCGCGGCCACGAGAACGTGGGCGCCAGCTCCACGCTGTCGAGCACGCCCAGCCGGCCGCTGGTGCCGGCGCCCGCGTACACCAGCCGGCCGCCGGCGCGCAGCCGGGGCAGCGCCGCCTCCACCGCCTGCGCCAGCTGCGGCGCCGCTTCCTGCACCGCCTGCGCCGCGAGCGCCTGGTCGGCGAGCAGGGCCGCCACCAGCGCCGGCGTGTCGTAGCGGTCGAGCTCGGGGTGCGCCGGGTGCGGCTGCTCGGTGCGCAGGGGTTCGGGCTCGGGTTCAGGGGCGGTCATGGCAGGTCCAGGGTGGCGGGGGCGCTGAGCAGGCCGGTGCGGCCGACGGCCAGCACCACCAGCGTGCGATCGGCGCCCGGCTCGATGATGCGCTGGCCGGCCGGCAGCAGCGCCAGGCGCCAGGGCGCGCCCGCGCCGCCGGCCGCAGCGGCGCGGCGCCACACCACCCAGCGCGCGGTG
>JAGWLO010000092.1 GCA_028872015.1 Burkholderiales bacterium
TCCGACATCATCGGCGAGATCAGCGCCGCCACCGGCGAGCAGAGCACCGGCATCGCCCAGGTCAACGTCGCCATCGCCCAGCTCGACCAGGCCACGCAGCAGAACGCCGCGCTGGTGGAGGAGAGCGCCGCCGCCGCCGAGAGCCTGCGTGCGCAGGCCGCCACGCTGACCCACGTCACCGAGCGCTTCCAGCTCGAACCCGCGGCCGCCTAGCCCCACCTCGCCGCCATCCGGCGTCGCCGGTCGGCAACGGGCCTTTCGATCCGGCGCCGAGATTCCGCGCAAGATTCAAGGTCCCCGCGCAACTTCTGGAGCCGCACGATGCATCCCTGTCCGGTGCCTTCCAACGAGGCCGAGCGCCTCGCGGCAGTGCACGCCTACCAGATCCTCGACACGGCGCCCGAGGTGGAATTCGACGTCACGACGCGCATTGCGGCGTCGCTGTTCAATGCCCCCATCGCCCTGGTGGCGCTGATGGACCGGGACCGCCTGTGGTTCAAGTCGCGCCACGGCCTCGACGTGGACCAGCTCGACCGCCAGATCGCCTTCTGCGCGCATGCCATCGTCCAGCCCGAGGAACTGCTGGTCATCAACGACCTGCGGCAGGACTCCCGCTTCGACGCCAACCCCCTGGTCCACGGCGCGCCGGGCATCCGCTTCTACGCCGGCGCCCCGCTGCGCGACGCCCGGGGACTGGCCCTGGGCACGCTGGCCGTGCTGGCGACCGAGCCGCGCGAGTTCAGCGCCGTGCAGCGTGAACTGCTGCGCGACCTGTCGGTCTCGGTGATGACGGCCATCGAGTCGCGACACCGCGCGCTGGTGCTGAAGGAGATGGCGACCACGGATTCGCTGACCGGCCTGGCCAACCGGATCCAGTTCCAGTCCGCGATCGCGCTGGCGTTTCGCCAGGCCGAGCAGGCCGGGCAGTCGGTGGCCCTGCTGTCCCTGGACCTGGATGGCTTCAAGGGCGTCAACGACAGCCTGGGCCATGGTGCCGGCGACGCGGTGCTGCGCGAAGTGGCGCGACGACTGAGCCTGCTGATGCGCAACGGCGAGACGCTGGCCCGGCTGGGCGGCGACGAATTCGCCATCGTGATGCGGGGAGGCCCCGATCGGCGCGGCGCCCAGGCCCTGGCCGAGCGCATCGTGGAGGCCCTGCAGCGGCCGGTGGTCCTGCCGGGTGGCGAGGAAGTGCCCGTGGCGGTGTCGATCGGGATCGCGTGGAAGGACGGGCGCACGGCCGACGCCGCCGGCCTGATCGAGCAATCCGACCATGCGCTGTACAAGGCCAAGCGCCAGGCCAGCCAGCGCTGGGCGGTGTTCGACGACCCGGCCCGGCCGGTGCTGGTCGTCCCGCCGTCGGCCTATGCCGAACTGGCCGACGCCGACGGCGCCGCCTCGCGCTGCGAAGCCTGCGGAGCAGGCGCGGCCCAGCCCTTTCCGTTCACCATGGCCTTCCAGCCCATCGTCAGCGCTTCGCGCCGCCAGGTGTTCGCCTACGAGGCCCTGGTGCGCGGCCTGGATGGCGAGTCCGCCACGACGGTGCTGGCGCGCGTGACGCGCCGCAACCGCTACGCCTTCGACCAGAGTTGCCGCCGCACCGCCATCGAGCTCGCGGCCAAGCTGGGCCTCATCGAGCGCGGCGCCTGCCTGTCGATCAATTTCATCCCGGGCGCGATGTACGAGCCCGAGAACTGCGTGCGCGCGACCCTGGCCGCGGCACGTCGCGCCAAGCTGCCCGCGGATCGGCTGATCTTCGAAGTCACCGAAGGCGAGGAAGTGCTGGTGCCCTCGCACCTGGCGAAGATCTTCGACGTCTACCGCCGGCACGGCTTCAGACCGGCGATCGACGATTTCGGCGCCGGCTATGCCGGCTTGAACCTGCTGGCCGAGTTCCAGCCCAGCCTCATCAAGCTCGACCGCAAGCTCATCCAGGACATCGACGCCAGCCGGCCGAAGCAGTCCATCGTGCGCGGCGTGCTCAGCGTCTGCAGCGACCTGGGCATCACGCCCATCGCCGAAGGCGTCGAGACCGAAGGCGAATACCGCTCGCTGCGCGCCCTGGGCATCGACCTGTTCCAAGGCTACCTCTTCGCACGCCCGGCCTTCGAAGCCCTGCCCGAGCCCATGTTTCCGGGGTGACGAGCCGCCCTTCGAGGCCCGGCGATCCGCGCCATCCGCGGCCGCCCCGGTGCCCAGGTAGCGCCCAAGAGTCGCCCGCGCTCGCTCGCTGCAGCCCGCCGTTCAACGCGGCCCGGCCGCGGCCTCGGGCCGGTGGCCGAGGATGGCCTGCACGATGCCGCCCAGGCGCTCGAAGGCATATTCCTTGAGGAGTACCGCGCGCACGCCGGCCGCCTCGGCCTGGGCCTTCAGCGCCTCGGTCACGTAGCCCGAGGAGATGACCACCGGCAGCTCGGGCGCGATCTGCGCCAGCGCCTCGGCCAGGGCGACGCCGGACAGCCCGGGCATGTTGTAGTCGGTGGCGACGAGCTCGAAGCGCCGGGGCTGCGCACGCACCAGGTCCAGCGCCTGCTGCGCGCTGTGCACGCAGGTGACGCCGTAGCCCGCGCGCTGCAGCAGCGCGCTCACGGTGAGCGCGACGACCTCGTCGTCGTCCACGTACAGCACCTGCTCGCCGCTGCCGCACGCGAGGGCCGACATCGCCTCCTCGCGGCCGGCGACGGCGGTGGGGGCCGTTGCAGCCGCCGCCGGCACCAGCGGCAGCAGGATGTCGAAGCGCGTGCCCTCGCCCAGGCGGCTGTGGACCTCGATGCGGCCCCCGCTGGCGCTGACGATGCCGTGCACCACGGCGAGTCCGAGCCCCGTGCCCTGGCCCACGGGCTTGGTGGTGAAGAAGGGCTCGAAGATGCGGGCCCGCGTGGCCTCGCTCATGCCGACGCCGTCGTCCTCCACGCGCAGGCGCACCCAGGGCGTGGCGCCCTCGATGCGGTCCAGGCCGATGCGCACCTGACCCTGCTGGCCGGGCAGCGCCTGCCAGGCGTTGGTGCACAGATTCAGCACCAGCTGCTGCACCTGGGCCCCGTCGACGCAGACGTGCAGCGGGGTGTCGGCCAGCACCGCTTCCAGTCTGACGCTGGCCGGCAGCGTGGCGCGCAGCATGGCCACCGCCTCTTCGACGAGCGGGCGCAAGGCCTGCACGCTGAGCTCTGGCGGGCTGCGTCGGCTGAAGGTCAGGATCTGCTGCACCAGCGTGCGCGCCCGCGCCGCCGCCTGGTGGATCAGGGCCAGGCTGCGCTGCGCGGGATGACCGGGCTCGAGGTCGTGGCGGGCGATGGCCACGTTGCCCAGAATGGCGGCCAGCACGTTGTTGAAGTCGTGCGCCACGCCGCCGGCCAGCGTGCCGATCGATTCCATCTTCTGCGCCTGGCGCAGGCTCAGCTCGAGCGCGCGCCGTTCGGCCTCGGTCCGCTCCAGATCGGTCAGGTCGCGCGCGATGGTGGACAGGTGGGTGACCTCGCCCTGCGCGCTGCGGTGGCAGACGATGACCTGCAGCATGGGGATCTCGCGCCCGTCGGCGGCCGCCACGGCCGTGCGGCCGGTCCAGACGCCCTCGCGCAGCGCGGTGGGCACCCCTTCTTCCAGCACACGCCGGCTCGCCCAGGCAGGGTGGTAGTCGGCGATCGTGAGGGCCGAGACCTCGTCGTGCGCGCCGTAGCCCAGCATGCGCCGCGCCGCCAGGTTCAGGAAGATCGTGCCGCCCTCGGGATCGGTGGAAGCGACGAAATCGGGCGTCGCATCGACGATCGCGGCCAGGCGCTGATGCTGCTCGGCCAGGCGCTGGCGCTCGGTGACGTCGCGCACGATGACGCTGGCCATCAGGCGTTCGTCGGCGTCGGGGTCGGCATAGGTGCTGGTGGTGATCTCGGCCTCGAAGGTGCTGCCGTCGGCGCGCCGCATGCGCAGGGCGCCCTGCGCACTGCCCGTGGCCCCGCGCTGCGCCTCCAGGCGCGCCAGTCGCGGGTCGCTCAGGTCGAACAGCTCGTTGCGCGCGATCGCCTGCAGCTCGGCCTCGCTGCGGCCGTACAGCGCGCAGGCCGCGGGGTTGGCGGCCAGGATCGCGCCGCCGGGCCGCGTGCGCATCACGCCGTCCAGGCTGTGGGTGAAGAGCATGCGGTAGCGCATCTCGCTGCGCCGCAGGTTCTCCTTCTCGGCCTCGAGCGCGCGGGTGGCGACGCGGATGCGGCCGTCGGCCACGATGTTGGCCTGCACCAGGATGCGCGTCATCGCGGTCAGCGCCGCCGACAGCGCCAGGCCCAGCACCAGCAGCCACGCCGTGCCCTGATCGATGGCCCAGGCCGGCCCGAAGCTGCGCACCTCCACGTCCCAGCGGCGGTCGGCGACCTGGATCGCAGAGCGCCAGGGCCCGGGCCGCGCGACCTCGGGCGCCGGCCCCGGCCCGGCCCAGGCGCTGTCGAAGAGCAGGTCGTTGGCGCCCTGGCTCCGCGCCTGCGGGTCGGTGATGACGATGCGCCGGCCGTGCAGGAGCTTGTCGGGCAGCACGCTGCGCACCAGGTCGTTGGTACGGAACGAGATGCCCACCACGCCCCGTGCGGCCTGTGCGCGCGCCGCGGGCGTGGGCGGAACCATGCCGTGGGCATAGACCGCGGCGCGGATGACCACGCTGGTCAGCAGCGGCTGGCCCCGGGTGTGGCGGTCGCGCGCCAGCAGCAGCGGCCCCGTCGCCACGTACTCGCCGCCCGTGATGGCAGCGTCGACCGCGGCGCGGTAGTGCTGAGCCGGGTCGTACAGGTCGTAGCCGAAGGCCGGCCGGTCCAGCGGGTAGGTGTGGCGCAGCACCATGTAGAGCGGCCGCTCGCCCGGCGGCCGGATGGCGAAGCCCGGGTGCCCGGCGGCGTCGCTGCTGCGGTCGGCCGCCACCGCCTGCACGTAGTCGACGCGTTGTGCCTCGGGTACCAGGTCGGCCATGAAGGTGAGCGCCAGCCCGGGAAAGCGCTTCTGCAAGGAGATCGCCTGCACGTATCGCAGGAAGTCGGCGTCCGAGGGCGACTTCTCCAGCACGCCGAACATGCGCAGGCCCGGCAGCGTGTCCACGTACGACTGGATGCGGCTGCCCAGCGCGGCGGCGAAGGCCGAGGCCTCGCGATCGAGTTCGGCACTGGCCTCCCGCGTGTTGTTGCGCACCGACCATGCGCAGAGCAGGCTGGTGAGCACCAGGCTCAGCGCCAGCACGGCCGCAGGCAGCCAGTGCAGGCGGGGCCTGCGCGCTTCAGCCATGGCGGCGGCGGGCTGGGACGCCGCCGGCCCGCCACGTGGGCGGGCGGGCTCGACGGGGCTGAGGCTCGGGCTGGGTCAAGGCAGGCTCGGGCTGGTGCAGGGTCGGATCGGGTCGGGCGCGGTGGCGTGCCGCCGCGCCAGGCGGCATCAAGCGTAAACCCCGTGCGCGGATCTCAGGTTTTCGGCCGCGCCGGCGGCTTCCTGAGGCCCGGGCCGGCGCCGCCTGGGCCAGGGTGCCGGGCAGCCGCAGCGGGCCCCGGGCACGCCGGCGGGTGCAGGCGCGCCAGCCGTCTCAGGCCGGATTCAGGGCGCGCACCCGCTGCATCGCCACCGCCGCCGCGGCGGTGCGCGTCTCCACGCCCAGCTTCTCGTACACGCGCTCCAGGTGCTTCTTCACGGTGGCCGGGCTGCTGCCCAGGATGTCGCCGATGTCGCGGTTGGTCTTGCCCTTGGCCACCCAGTACAGCACCTCGCTCTCGCGCAGCGTCAGGCCGAAGGCCTGCATCGTGGCCTGCACGGTGGCGGCGTCGCTCACCTCGCGCAGCACCACCAGCCAGTCGTCGTCCACCGTGCGGCCCTGCAGCGCGCAGACGAGCTGGCGCGCGCCGTCCAGCGTCGCGACCAGGGGGCGCAACTCGCGCTCGTCGGCCGCGGCGCGGCGCAGCCACTGCTGCAGCGGCGCCGGCACCTCGCCCGGCACGGTGTCGAAATAGCCCGGCAGCCAGCGCCGCGCCAGCGGCGTCTGCCACACCAGGCGCGCGCCGCCGGCCTGCAGCCGCACGGCGATGGTGGCGTGGCCGAAGGCGTCGAGCGCGTTGCGCGCCTGCCGCGCCTGGCGCGCCGCCTGCATGTGCGCGGCCATGCGCGCCAGCACCTCGGGCGGGCGGATCGGCTTGGTGACGTAGTCGATGCCACCGGCCTCGAAGGCCGCCAGCACGTGCTCGGTCTCGGTCAGGCCGGTCATGAACACGATCGGGATGTGCGCCGTCTCGGGCCCGGCCTTCAGCCGCCGCGCCACCTCGAAGCCGTCGATGCCGGGCATCACCGCGTCGAGCAGCACGATGTCGGGTTCGGCCTGGGCCGCGCGCTGCAGGGCGCTGGCGCCGTCGGTGGCCACGAGCACGGTGTAGCCGGCGGCGTCCAGGGCGTCGTGCAGCAGGGCCAGGTTGTCGGGCACGTCGTCGACGATCAGCACCAGGCCGGCCGAGCGCGCGGCCTCGGGCAGCCGGGCGGCCGGCGCGGCGCGCGGGTCAGGAGCGGGCGAGCGCATCGTCGATCAGCGGGCTCATGCGGTCGAACTCGAAGGCCTGTGCCAGCTCGCGCAGCGGCGCCAGCCAGGGCGCGCACTCGGGGCGCTCGCGCTCGATCTGCGCCAGCAGGCGCTGCACGCCGCGCGGGTAGCCCAGGCGCACCACCTGCTGCAGCGCCTGCAGTTGCTCGCGCGGGGGGCGCGGCAGCGCGGCCGGGGGCGGGGCCGGCGGCGGCGGCGCGGCGGGCTGCCACCGCAGGCCCAGCTGCCGCGTCAGCCAGTCCAGCAGCTCGTCGAAGCGCACCGGCTTGGTGATGAAGTCGGCGGCGCCGATGCCGACGTCGTTGTCCAGCCCCTTGTCGAAGGCGTTGGCCGACACCACCGCCACCGGCGCCGTGCTCAGGCCCTGGCGGCGCAGGGCGCGGATGGTCTCCCAGCCGTCGATGCCGGGCATGGCCAGGTCCATCAGGATGGCGTCGACCGCGCCTTCCTTCAGCAGCCCCAGCGCGGCCGCGCCCGAGCCGGCCTGCAGCGCGTCGAAGCCCAGGGCCTGCAGCCGGCGCGCGAGCAGCGTGCGGTCGACCTCCTCGTTGTCCACCACCAGCACGCGCCGCCGCGGCCCCAGGTAGGCGCCGCGCGGCGGCGGCGGTGGCGCCAGCCGCACGCCCTGCAGCTCGGGCAGGAACAGGCGCACGCGGAACAGCGTGCCGCCGCCGGGCTCGCCGGCGGCGGCGGCCGGCGCCCAGCGGCTGGAGACGGTCATCTCGCCGCCCATCAGGTCGGTCAGCATCTTGGCGATCGTCAGGCCCAGGCCGGTGCCGCCGCCCGCGCCGCCGGGGGCACCCGCGGCCTCCGCGCCGGCGTGCGCGCCGCGCGAGAAGGGCTCGAAGATGCGCTCGATGTCGGCCGGCGCGATGCCGGGGCCGGTGTCCTCGATCTCGAACACCGCCATGTCGCGCACATGCGTGACGCGAAAACCCACCCGGCCGGCGGGCGTGAACTTGACGGCATTGCCCAGCACGTTGATCAGGATCTGCGTCAGGCGGCGCTCGTCGGCGCGCACGGCCAGCGGCGCGGCTTCGATGTCGTGCTCGAAGCGCAGGCCCTTGGCGCAGGCCTGCAGCTCGAACAGCTGCACGATCTGGCGCAGGCTCTGGCGCAGGCGCATCGGCTTGGGCTCGAGCGCGAGCTTGCCGGCCTCGATGCGGGCGATGTCCAGCGTGCCTTCGATCAGCCCCAGCAGGTGCTCGCCACCGCGGCGGATCACGCCCACGGCCTGCTTGCGGTGCGGCGGCAGCGTGGGGTCTTCGTCCAGCAGCTGGGCGTAGCCCAGGATGCTGTTGAGCGGCGTGCGCAGCTCGTGGCTGATGGCCGAGATGTAGCGCGTCTTGGCCTGGTTGGCGGCCTCGGCGGCGCGGCGCGCGGCTTCGGCGGCCTGCTGGGCCGCCTGCAGGGCCAGGTCGGTGCGGCGGTGCGAATCGATCTCGCGCACCAGGGCCTCGGTCTGGCGGTTGGATTCTTCCTGCGCCACGCGGCGGCTGATCTGCGTCAGCACCAGCCACCAGCCGACCACCCCGCACACCAGCAGCAGCGCGCCGTAGGCCTTGATGAACGAAGCCCGCAGCGCCGGCGCCCACGCCGCCGCCCCGCTGCCCAGCGGCTGCAGCTCGGCGCGGTACAGCAGCGCCAGCAGCCCGGCCAGCGCCGGCGCCACCAGCGCCATCAGCAGCAGGTAGCGCGCCAGGCCGGTGTCGAGCTGCGGCCACCAGCCACGCGGCGTCAGCCGCTGCAGCAGCCGCGTCAGCTGCACCGCGGCGCGCGCCTGCGGCGGCTTGCACAGGTCGTGGCAGCGGGCGTCGAGGGCGCAGCACAGCGAGCAGATCGGGCCGCCGTAGGCCGGGCAGCGCGCCATGTCCTCGCCCTCGTAGGCGCGCTCGCAGATGACGCAGGCGCGCAGGGTCTTCACGCCCGAGCTCGCACCCAGGTAGGCACCGGCCGGGTCGGGCTCGGGGCGGCGCGCGATGTAGTAGCGGCCCCGCGTGGCCCAGGCGATGAGGGGCGCGGTGACGAAGGCCACCGCCATCGCGATGACGGCCGAGAAGGCCTGCGCCATCGGCCCGAACAGGCCCAGGTGGGCCGTGATCGACAGCACCGAGGCCGCGCCCATGGCGCCCACGCCCACCGGGTTGATGTCGTAGAGGTGGGCGCGCTTGAACTCGATGCCCTCGCTGCCCTTCGGGCTGAGGCCCAGCGGCTTGTTGACCACCAGGTCGGCCACCACGGCCATGATCCAGCTGATGGCGATGTTGCTGAACAGCGCCAGCACGTTGCCGATGGCCTTGAAGACCTCCAGCTCCATCAGCATCAGCGCGATCAGCGCGTTGAACACCACCCACACCACCCGCCCCGGGTGGCTGTGGGTCACGCGGGCGAAGAAGTTGCTCCAGGCCAGCGAGCCGGCGTACGCATTCGTGACGTTGATCTTGATCTGCGAGACCACCACCAGCAGCGCCGTGGCCGCCACCGCCCAGCCGTAGCGCGGGAACACCAGCGCGTAGCCGGCCAGGTACATCTGGCTCGGCTCCACGGCGCGCTCGGCCGGCACCGACAGCGTGAGCGCCAGGTAGGCCAGCAGCGCGCCGCCCAGCATCTTCAGCACGCCCGGCACCACCCAGCCCGGCCCGCCGATCAGCACCGCGGCCCACCAGCGGCCGCGGTTGGCGGCCGTCTTCTCGGGCATGAAGCGCAGGTAGTCGGCCTGCTCGCCCATCTGCGTGATGAGCGCCACGCCCACCGTGAGCGCGCTGCCGAACAGGCGCGCGTCGAAGGCGGCGCCGCGGCCGCTGCCGTCCGCGTCCAGGCCGGCATAGCCCTGCAGGTCGTGCACCAGCGTCGGGTGGGCGCGGAAGACATACACGTACGGCACCACCAGCAGCACCAGCCACAGCGGCTGCGTCCACACCTGCAGCTGGCTGATGGCGGTGACGCCGTGCGTGACCAGCGGGATGACCACCAGCGCGCACAGCAGGTAGCCCCAGGCCGGCGGGATGTCGAACGCCAGCGCCAGCGCGTAGGCCATGATGGCTGCCTCGAGCGCGAAGAAGATGAAGGTGAAGCTGGCGTAGATCAGGCTCGTGATGGTGCTGCCGATGTAGCCGAAGCCGGCGCCGCGCGTCAGCAGGTCCATGTCCAGGCCGTGGCGCGCGGCGTAGACGCTGATCGGCAGTCCGGCAGCGAAGATGATGGCCGCCGTGGCCAGGATCGCCAGCGCCGCGTTGACGAAGCCGAACTGCAGCAGCAGCGTGGCGCCCACCGCCTCGAGCACCAGGAACGAGGCCGCGCCGCCCAGCGCGGTGTGGGCCACGCGCCACTCGCTCCACTTGCGGAAGGCGCGCGGGGTGAAGCGCAGCGCGTAGTCCTCCATCGTCTCGCGCGCGACCCAGGCGTTGTAGTCGCGCCGCACCTTGATCACGCGCTGCTGGGGCGCGGCGGGCGGGGTGGCGGCTGGGCTGTCCATGTCGGTGCTGCAGATGCAGTTTGCGCGCCAAGCCCGGTTTACGATCGTGGCACCCATCCTGCTGTCGACTCACCGTCCATGGACCTGACCCCGCGTGAAAAGGACAAGCTGCTGGTCTTCACGGCCGCGCTGCTGGCCGAGCGCCGCAAGGCGCGCGGCCTGAAGCTCAACGTGCCCGAGGCGATCGCGTTCATCACCGCGGCGCTGCTGGAAGGCGCGCGCGACGGCAAGACCGTGGCCCAGCTCATGAGCGAGGGCAAGACCGTGCTCACGCGCGACGAGGTGATGGACGGCGTGCCCGAGATCGTGAGCGAGATCCAGGTCGAGGCGACCTTTCCCGATGGCACCAAGCTGGTGACCGTGCACCAACCGATTGCATGAGAGGCCTGCGATGATCCCCGGCGAACTGCTGATCGACGACGGCGTCCACGCGCTCAACCCGGGCCGCGCCACGCTCACGCTGGTGGTGGCCAACACCGGCGACCGGCCGATCCAGGTGGGCTCGCACTACCACTTCGCCGAGACCAACGCCGCGCTGCACTTCGACCGCCAGGCCACCCGCGGCATGCGGCTGAACATCGCCAGCGGCACCGCGGTGCGCTTCGAGCCCGGCCAGCAGCGCACGGTGGAGCTGGTGGCCTACGCCGGCCGGCGCCAGGTGTGGGGCTTCCGCGGCCTGACGATGGGGGGCGTGTGATGGCCACCCTGGGCCGGCGCGCCTATGCCGAGATGTTCGGCCCCACGGTCGGCGACCGCGTGCGGCTGGCCGACACGGGCCTGATCATCGAGGTCGAGCGGGACTACACCCTCAACGCCGGCGGCCATGGGGAGGAAGTCAAGTTCGGCGGCGGCAAGACCATCCGCGACGGCATGGGGCAGAGCCAGGTCGTCAACGGCCCGGGCCACCACGAGGCGGCCGACTGCGTGGTCACCAACGCCCTCATCGTCGACCACTGGGGCATCGTCAAGGCCGACATCGGGCTGAAGGGCTGCCGCATCGCGGCCATCGGCAAGGCCGGCAACCCCGACGTGCAGCCGGGCGTGGACATCGTCATCGGCCCGGGCACCGAGATCATCGCCGGCGAAGGCCTGATCGTCACTGCCGGCGGCATCGACAGCCACATCCACTTCATCTGCCCGCAGCAGATCGAAGAGGCGCTGATGAGCGGCATCACCACCATGCTCGGCGGCGGCACCGGCCCGGCCACCGGCACCCTGGCCACCACCTGCACGCCGGGGCCCGAGAACATCCACCGCATGCTGCAGGCGGCCGAGGCCTTCCCCATGAACCTGGGCTTCCTGGGCAAGGGCAACGCCAGCCGGCCCGAGGCCCTGAGCCAGCAGATCGCCGCCGGCGCGATCGGCCTGAAGCTGCACGAGGACTGGGGCACGACCCCGGCCGCGATCGACAACTGCCTGACCATGGCCGAGGTCACCGACACCCAGGTCAGCATCCACAGCGACACCCTCAACGAGAGCGGCTTCGTCGAGGACACCATCGCCGCCACCAAGGGCCGCACCCTGTGCGCCTTCCACACCGAAGGCGCCGGCGGCGGCCACGCGCCCGACATCCTGCGCGTGGTGGGCGAGCCCAACTTCCTGCCCAGCAGCACCAACCCGACCATGCCCTACACGGCCAACACCGTGGACGAGCACCTGGACATGCTGATGGTGTGCCACCACCTCGACCCGGGCATCGCCGAGGACCTGGCCTTCGCCGAGAGCCGCATCCGGCGCGAG
>JAGWLO010000145.1 GCA_028872015.1 Burkholderiales bacterium
CCTGGATCTGCGGCCGGCTCATGATCCAGTCGGCGATGCGGGCGTACTTGCTCAGGCCGATCAGGTTGCTGTGCTCGTTGGGCAGGATGCCGATCCAGACCTTGCCGAAGATCGGGCACATGTGGTGGCTGCAGGCGCTGCGCACCGTGACAGGGCCGACGATCATCAGCTCGTTCAGGCGCTCGACGTTGGGGAACTCGGTCACCGCCGGCATCGGCACGAAGCGGCCGCGGAACACTTCGTCGACGTACATCTTGGCCACCCGGCGCGCCGTCTCGTGGGTGTTGTGGTCGCTCTCGGTGTCGATCACCAGCGCCTGCAGCACGGCCTGCATGCGGGCCTCGACCTCGGCCTTCAGCTCCTCGAGTTCGCCGGCCTGCACGAAGGCCGAGATGTTGTCGTTGGCGTGGTAGCGCCGCTCGGCCGCCACCAGGCGGTAGCGGATACGTTCGCTGGCCGGCAATCGGGCCAGTTCTTCCTCGCTGCGGAAGATGCGCGCCGTGTCGGCTGCGGGCGGGTGGGCGGCTTGGGGCATGCGGGGCAGGATGCCGGCAGAGGGCGTGGAGCTCGGGGACTGCATTGTGCGCCGCGGCCTCGGGCCCCGGCACGGGCGGGGTCGAAGCCGGCCCCGGCACCTGCCTAGCGCCGCACGGCGCGGGCTTGGGCGAAGACGCCGAAGTGGTGGAGGAAGGCCGGGGCCACGCGCCGCAGCTCGCGCCAATGGGCGTCGGCCAGGCGACGCAGCTGCTGGCGCCCGACGGCGGTGATCTCGACCACGACACTGCGCCGGTCGGCCTGCGACGGGCGGCGCGCGGCCAGGCCGAAGGATTCCATCCGGTCCACCAGGCCGACCGCGCTGTTGTGCTTGATGTGCAGCAGCTGCGCCAGCAGCGACACCGTCACCGGCGCCGCGCGCCCGGCCGCCTTCAGCGCCAGCAGCGCCTGGTAATGCTGCGTCGACAGGCCCTGGGCGGCACAGGCCTGCTCGCTGTAGCGGTGAAACTGTCGCAGGTCGTGCCGGAAGCTGGCCAGCTGCCGGAGTTGCTCGTCGTTCATGGCCTGTCTCCACGCCGGGCATCGTCCACGCCGCCGGCCCCGCCCTCGGTGTTTGCCCGCAGTGCCGGCGCATTGCAGTGTATCGGTGGCCGATGTAAATTCGATTGCGTACTAACGACAAGCGCCCGGCGTCGGCGCCGCGCGTCCAGGTCCAGGCCCCCCGCTGCCGTGGCGGGCGGCGGCCACCCCACCGAAGGAGACGACGATGAACCCCCGAGACGACGTGGGCGGCGATGCCCGCCGCGATTTCCTCAAGACCAGCGTCGGCGTCGCCGCGGCCACGCTGCTGCCCGGCGTGAGCACCCTGGCCCTCGCTGCCGAGAGCTACCCGCCGCTGGGCAACTACCCCGCCGGCGTGGCTGGCGACACGGTGTTCATCGGCCTGACGGTCGACCTCACCGGCCCCTACTCGGCCGAGGGCGCCGACGAGCAGCGCGGCTACGAGCTGGCGATCGAGCAGATCAACAGCGGCGACCCCAAGGTGCGCAAGATCTCGCCGCTGACCAAGAAGGGCGTGCTGGGCAAGAAGGTGGTGGCCGGCGTGGCCGACGCGGAGACCAAGCCCAACACCGCGGTGCAGGCGGCCACGCGCTTCATCCACGAGAACAAGGCGATGATGATCAGCGGCAGCGTCAGCAGCGCCGTGGCGATCGCGCTGGAGAAGGTGTGCGACCGCGAGAAGACCCTGTACCTGGCGGCCATCAGCGGCTCCAACGAGACCACCGGCGTCGACTGCCAGCGCTACGGCTTCCGGCTGTGCCACTACGGCTACCAGGCCTCCAAGGCCTTCGCGCCCTTCCTGGCCAAGACGCTGGGCAAGAACAAGAAGGCCGTGTACATGGTGCCCGACTACACCTACGGCCACACCGTGCACGACTCGATGAAGGAGTTCACGATGAAGGAGGGCTGGCAGTACATGGGCCAGCAGGTGCACCCGCTGGGGGCCAAGGACTTCAGCTCCTACCTCATCAACATCGCCAACAGCGGCGCCGACGTGCTGGTCAACGT
>JAGWLO010000093.1 GCA_028872015.1 Burkholderiales bacterium
CCGGCACCGGCTCGCCGCGCGCGCGGCGCCGGCGCCCCCGAGCCGGGCGCGGTGGAGCTGGCGCGCAACCGCGCCCGCCCGCGCCTGGCGGGCGCCGTGGTGTTGCTGGCGGTCGGCGTGATCGGCTTTCCGCTGCTGTTCAACGGCCGGCCGCGTCCGCTGCCGATGGACCTGCCGATCCTGCCGCCGCGGGGGGCGGCCTCGGCCGCCCCCGCAACGCTGGCGCCGAAGGCGGCGGCACCTGCAGCCCCCACCGTGCTGGCCGCCCCGGCAGCGCCGCCCGAGGTGGCGCCGAACCCGGCCCCGGGGGTCGCCCAGGTCGAGCCGAAGGCGGCGAGGTCGGTTGAACGGCAGGCTGGAGCGCAGGCCGAACCCGGGATCGACGCGGCCGCCGCGATGCGCGCCGAAGCCAAGCCCGCCGCTGCAAGCGCGGCCCCGCCCGCCGTCGTCAAGGCGCAGGCTTCGCACGCCGAGCCCGCAGCTCGGTCCACCGGGCCCGCCAACGACGGCGCGCGCGCCAGCGCCTTGCTGGCCGGAGCCGCCCCGCCGGCGCTATCGCCAGCCCCCTTGCCATCCCCGCCGACCGCATCCGGCCCGCGCTTCGTGGTGCAGGTGGGCGCCTATGCCGACACGGCCACCTTGCACCAGGCACGCGCCAAGGTCGCCAAGCTCGGCCTGAGCACCTACACCCAGGTCGTCGAGAGCGCCGCCGGCAAGCGCACGCGGGTGCGCGTGGGGCCCTACGACAACCGGGCCGAGGCCGATGCCGCTGCGGCACGCATCCGGCGCAGCGGGCTGCCCGCCAGCGTGCTTGCACTGTGAGTTCGCTGGCCGCGCTGAGCTGGCTCGACTGGTCGTTGCTGGCGGTGCTGGCGGTGTCGGTCATCGTCGGCCTGGTGCGCGGCCTGGTGTACGAATGCCTGTCGCTGGCCGGCTGGGTGGTGGCCTGGTTCGCCGCGCAGTGGACGGCGCCGCAGCTGGCCGCGCGCGTGCCGCTGGGGGCGCCGGGCTCGGCCTTGAACCTCGGGGTGGCCTTCGCCATCACCTTCATGCTGGCCATCCTGGTGTGGAGCCTGCTGGCCAAGCTCATCCGGATGATGATCCACGCCACGCCCCTGTCGCTGCCCGACCGCGTGCTCGGCGCCGGCTTCGGGCTGCTGCGCGGCGGCGTGCTGCTGCTGGCCGTGACCACGGTGGTGGCGCTCACACCGGCCGCACAATCCAGGCCGTGGCTCGACTCGCGTGCCGCGCAGGGGTTGCAACAGGCGCTGCGCGCACTCAAGCCGCTGCTGCCCGAACCCGCCGCGCGGCTGCTGCCGGCCTGACCCAGGAGAGTACCCATGTGCGGCATCGTCGGCGCGATCGCAGAGGCGCCCGTCAACCAGCTCATCTACGACGCGCTGCTGCTGCTGCAGCACCGCGGCCAGGACGCCGCCGGCATCGTCACGATGCTGGGCACCAAGTGCTTCATGCACAAGGCGCGCGGCATGGTGCGCGACGTCTTCCGCACCCGCAACATGCGCGGCCTGCCGGGCGCCGTGGGCCTGGGCCAGGTGCGCTACCCCACCGCGGGCAATGCCTACAGCGAGGAAGAGGCGCAGCCCTTCTACGTCAACGCGCCCTACGGCATCGTGCTCGTGCACAACGGCAACCTGACGAACGCGCAGGCGCTGAAGGCCGAGCTGTTCGCGATCGACCGCCGCCACATCAACACCGAGAGCGATACCGAGGTGCTGATCAACGTGCTGGCGCACGAGCTCGAACTGGTGGCGCGCGACCTGCCGCTGACGCCCGAGCATGTGTTCAAGGCCGTGGCCGGCGTGCACAAGCGCATCAAGGGCTCGTACGCGGTGGTCGCCCTGATCGCAGGCCACGGGCTGCTGGCCTTCCGCGACCCCTATGGCATCCGGCCGCTGTGCTTCGGCGAGAGTGCTGCCGCCGACGGCCGCGCCGTGATGGTGGCCAGCGAGTCGGTGGCGCTCGAGGGCACGGGTCACAAGCTCACGCGCGACGTGGCGCCGGGCGAGGCGATCTTCATCGACCTGCAGGGCCGCATCCACGCCCGCCAGTGCGCCGAGCAGCCCTCGCTCAACCCCTGCCTGTTCGAGTTCGTCTACCTGGCCCGGCCCGATTCGGTGCTCGACGGCATCTCGGTCTACCACGCCCGGCTGAACATGGGCGAGACGCTGGCGCAGCGCGTGATCTCGACCCTGCCGCCCTCGGAGATCGACGTCGTGATCCCGATCCCCGAATCGAGCCGGCCGAGCGCGATGCAGCTCGCACACCGGCTGGGCAAGCCGTACCGCGAGGGCTTCGTCAAGAACCGCTACGTCGGCCGCACCTTCATCATGCCGGGGCAGGCGGTGCGCAAGAAGAGCGTGCGGCAGAAGCTGAACGCGATCGAGATGGAATTCAAGGGCCGCAACGTGCTGCTGGTGGACGACAGCATCGTGCGCGGCACCACCAGCAAGGAGATCGTGCAGATGGCGCGCGAGGCCGGCGCGAGGAAGGTGTACCTGGCCTCCGCCGCGCCGCCGGTGCGCCACCCCAACGTCTACGGCATCGACATGCCGACCAAGGAAGAGCTGATCGCGCACGACCGCAGCGTCGAGCAGATCCGCCAGTTCATCGGCGCCGACCAGCTGATCTACCAGGACATCGACGCCATGAAGCGCGTGGTGCGGGCGCTGAACCCGGCGCTCGCCGGCCTCGAGGCCAGCTGCTTCGATGGCCGCTACATCACCGGTGACGTGACGGCCGAGGATGTCGTGGCGCTGCAGGCGCAGCGCCCGCTGCAGTTCGACGAAGAAGAAGGCGAGGGCGGCAACCGCTCGCGCCTGGCGCTGCAAAGCGCCGAGGAAGGCGCATGATCCCCAAGGTCGACCTGCCCGAGGGCGTGGGCCTGCAGACCCTGGCCGTGCGCGAGGGCTTGCCGCCCTCGGCCTGGGGCGAGAACTCCGAGGCGCTGTTCCTGACCAGCTCGTTCGTGCACCCCGACGCCGCCACCGCGGCGCGGCGCTTCGCCAACGAGGAAGAGGCCTTCGTCTACAGCCGCTTCAGCAACCCCACCGTGACCATGATGGAGCGGCGGCTGGCGGCGCTGGAAGGCACCGGCGGCTGCATCGGCACGGCCAGCGGCATGGCCGCCATCCTGATGCTGGTGCTGGGCCTGCTGAAGGGCGGCGACCACGTGGTGTGCTCGCAGAGCGTGTTCGGCTCCACCATCAAGCTGTTCCAGGACTTCGCCAAGTTCGGCATCGAGACCAGCTTCGTCAGCCAGACCGATGCCGCGCAATGGCAGGCGGCGATGCGGCCGAGCACCCGGCTGCTGTTCGCCGAGACGCCGAGCAACCCGCTGACCGAGGTGTGCGACATCGCCGCGCTGGCCGAGATCGCGCACGCTGGCGGCGCGCTGCTGGCGGTGGACAACTGCTTCTGCAGCCCGGCGCTGCAGCGGCCGGCAGCGCTGGGCGCCGACCTCGTCATCCATTCCGGCACCAAGTACCTGGACGGCCAGGGCCGCGTCGTCGCCGGCGCGGTGTGCGGGCCCGAGGCGCTGATCGACACGAAGTTCGTCCCCGTCATGCGCAGCGCCGGCATGAGCCTGTCGCCCTTCAACGCCTGGGTCGTGCTGAAGGGGCTGGAGACGCTGGGCATCCGGATGCAGGCGCAAAGTGCGCGCGCGCTGCGGCTGGCGCAGTGGCTCGAGGCCCAGCCGGCGGTGGAGCGCGTCTACTACCCCGGGCTGCCCTCGCACCCGCAGCATGCGCTGGCGATGCGGCAGCAGTCAGGCTCGGGCGGCGCGGTGGTGTCGTTCACCGTGCGTGGCGGCCGGGCGGGTGCCTTCGGCGTGATCGACGCCACGCGCATCTGCAGCATCACGGCCAACCTGGGCGACACCAAGACCACGATCACCCACCCGGCCAGCACCTCGCACGGCCGGCTGAGCGAGACCCAGCGGCTGGCCGCCGGCATCACGCAGGGGATGATCCGTGTCGCCGTGGGCCTGGACGATGTCGAGGACATCCAGGCCGACCTGCTGCGGGGCCTGGCGGCATGACGGCGGACGTGACGGCGGGCAGGGCCGCGGACAGGGCGGTCCGCACCCGCATCGCCCCATCGCCAACGGGCTTCCTGCATCTGGGCACGGCGCGCACGGCGCTGTACTCGTGGGCCTACGCGCGCCACCACGGCGGGCAGTTCGTGCTGCGCATCGAGGACACCGACGTGGCGCGATCGACGCAGGATTCGGCGCGGCAGATCCTGGATTCGATGCACTGGCTCGGGCTCGACTACGACGAAGGGCCGGTCTACCAGATGCAGCGCCTGGCGCGCTACCACGCGGTGGCGGAGCAGATGCTGGCCGCCGGCAGCGCCTACCGCTGCTGGTGCACGCCCGAGGAGCTGGACGCGATGCGCGAGGGCCAGCGTGCGCGCGGCGAGAAGACCCGCTACGACGGGCGCTGGCGCCCGGCGCCGGGCAAGGTGCTGCCGCCGGTGCCGGCTGGCGTGCAGCCGGTGGTGCGCTTCGCCAACCCGCTGCACGGCGCGGTGGGCTGGGACGATCTGGTCAAGGGGCCGATCAGCATCGGCAACGACGAGATCGACGATCTGATCATCCTTCGGCCGGCCCCCGAAGGCGCACCGCAGGGCACGCTGGGCGTGCCCACCTACAACTTCGCGGTCGTGGTCGACGACTGGGACATGGCCATCACCCACGTCTTCCGCGGCGACGAGCACATCAACAACACGCCGTGGCAGATCAACATCTTCCACGCCCTGGGCGCGCCCTTGCCCCGCTTCGGCCATTGCCCGGTGATCCTGGGCGACGACGGCCAGAAGCTCAGCAAGCGCCGCGGCGCCGTCAGCGTGACCGCCTACGAGGAGGCCGGCTACCTGCCCGAGGCGATGCTCAACTACCTGGCGCGCCTGGGCTGGAGCCACGGCGACGACGAGTTGTTCACGCGCGACCAGTTGGTGCAGTGGTTCGACGGCAGCCACCTCTCCAGGAGCCCGGCGCAGTGGGATCCGGCCAAGCTGGCCTGGGTCAACGCCCACCACATGAAGCGGGCCGACGATGCCCGGCTGGCCCTGCTGACGCAGCAGCAATTGGGCCGACGCGGCGTGGCCGTCGACGATCTCGAACGGCTCACGCGCGCGGTGGCGCTGTTCAAGGACCGCAGCGCCACCGTGGTGGAGCTGGCCGAGGCGGTGGCCATGCTGTTCGCCCCCGCGACGCCAGGCGACGAGGACCTGGCCGCGCACGTCACCCCGGCCGTGCAGCCCGCGCTGCGCGAGCTGCGCACGCAGCTTCAGGCCACGCCCTGGACCCAGGCCGACATCGCCGCCGCGCTGAAGGCGGTGCTGGCCGCGCACCGGCTGAAGATGCCGCAGCTGGCGCCGGCGCTGCGCGTGCTGGTCTGCGGGCGCGTGCAGACGCCGTCCATCGACGCGGTGCTGGCGTTGTTTCCGCGTGCCGTGGTGCTGGCCAGATTGCAGGCCGTTTGAAGCTTCGGATATACTCGTGGGCTCGCTTGAACAGCACGCCGGACGAGAGCTCGGCAGTCGGATTTTCGGGGGTATAGCTCAGCTGGGAGAGCGCTTGCATGGCATGCAAGAGGTCAGCGGTTCGATCCCGCTTACCTCCACCAACATCACCCGACAAGCGCTGTTCAAGAACGGGAACGTACAGGGTCCCCATCGTCTAGAGGCCTAGGACACGACCCTTTCACGGTTGTAACAGGGGTTCGAATCCCCTTGGGGACGCCAGCGCAGGCTGGCAACGGTTTCGACAAGTCCGGCGGTACTTGCAGCGCAAGCTGGAACACCGCCGCCACTGCGGAGTGGTAGTTCAGTTGGTTAGAATACCGGCCTGTCACGCCGGGGGTCGCGGGTTCGAGTCCCGTCCACTCCGCCAAGATCGCAGCAAACACGGGCCCGCGCGGCCCGTGTTTCGTTTTCAGCGGCGCCGTTTCAGCCGACGACCACCTTCTTGTCGCGCAGGAAGCCGTCGACCAGGCTCAGCCGGATCACGGGGTCGTCCAGCTCCATCAGCCGTTGCCGGGCGGCCATCGACACCGGCAGCAGCTCGCACCAGCGATTGGCCACCCAGCCGGCGTCGTCGAGCCGGTACGGCGGCATGAAGGGCGATTTGCCCTGGTCCTGCAGCTTGCGGATGGCCTCGGCCAGGGCGGCGACGGTCTGCAGCATCGCCGGGCCGGGGATGCGGGCCGGGTCGTCGGCCAGGGCCTGCACCGGCGCGACCCACAGGCCGTTGTCGCGCTGCGTGGGGGCGCGGCGCAGCCGAAAGCGCTGCCCGCCGTGGCAGCGCAGGCGCAGGATGCCGGCCTGCTCGGCATCGAACTCGTCGATGTGGGCCAGCACGCCCACGTTCTCCACCTGCAAGGGGGCCTGGCTGCGTCCGGCTTCCTCCCCCTGGCGCAGGCAGACCACGCCGAACGGTTGCCGCGCGCGCAGGCAGTCGGACACCAGGTCGAGGTAGCGGGCCTCGAAGATGCGCAAGGCCAGCGCCGAGCCCGGAAACAGCACCATCTGCAGCGGAAACAGCGGCAGGGGGTCGGGCAGCGAGTCGGGTTCCATGGGCGCAGACGGCCTATTCGCGGGCATCGAGCTCGCGGTGCCGCACCAGCGTGGCATAGCGCCGCTCGAAGCGTCGCGCCAGGTGCTCGGCGGCATAGACCGAGCGGTGCTGGCCGCCGGTGCAGCCCAGCGCCACCGTCAGGTAGCTGCGCTGGTCTTCCTCGAACGCAGGCAGCCAGCGCTGCAAGAACTGCTGGATCTGGGCCAGCATCTCGCCGGACTCGGGCTGGGCTTCGAGGTAGGCCGCCACCGGGGCATCGCGTCCGGTCAGGGGCCGCAGCTCGCGGATGTAGTACGGGTTGGGCAGCACGCGCAGGTCGAACACGTAGTCCGCATCCAGCGGCACGCCGTGCTTGAAGGCGAAGCTCTCGAACACCAGGGTCAGCGCGGCGTCGCGCGCGCCCACCAGCGAGCGCACCCAGCTGCGCAGCAGCGCCGGTCGCAGCTGGCTGGTGTCGATCACGGTGGAGAGCTCGCGCAGGTCGGCCAGCAGGCTGCGCTCGAGCTCGATCGCCTCGAACAGCGCGCGCGAGCCGTCGCCGCTGGCCGGCAGGGCCGTCAGCGGGTGCGGACGCCGGGTCTCGGAGAAGCGGCGCAGCAGCGCATCGGTGGACGCGTCGAGGAACAGCGGGCGGATGCGCACGCCCTCCTGTCGCAGCTGCGCGATCAGCGGCACCAGGCCCGGCAGCGATGCGGCGGTACGCACATCCACCGCCACCGCCACGCGGTGGCTGTAGCGACCGTGCTCGAGGTGGATGAAGTCGCGCAGCAACTCGGGCGGCAGGTTGTCGACGCAGAAGTACCCGGCGTCTTCCAGCGCATGCAGGGCCACCGACTTGCCCGAGCCCGAGATGCCGGTGATCAGGATCACCTCGTCGCGGCGCTCGGGCTCGAGCGGAGCGAACTCGCTCATGCCGCCACGGCCACCGCCGGCGTCACCGCTGCCCCTCGTGCAGGCCCAGCAGGGCTTGCGCATGCGCAGTGCCCGAGAGCCGCTCGCCGCCCAGCATGCGTGCGATCTCGGCCACCCGCGCTTCGCCCTCCACGGCTTCGATCGCCGACAGGGTCTGGCGGCCCTGGAGCGCCTTGCTGACGACGAAGTGACGGTCGGCGCAGGCCGCCACCTGGGCCAGGTGCGTCACCGCCAGCACCTGGCTGCTGCCGCCCAGCTGCTTCATGAGCCGGCCCACGCTGTCGGCCACCGCGCCACCCACGCCGGCGTCGATCTCGTCGAAGATCAGCGTGGCGGTGGGTGGCGTCTGGCCGGCGGCCACTGCGGCCGCGGGGGCCCGGGGCGCCACGGTTGCCGTGGCGATGGCCAGGGCCAGCCGCGAGAGCTCGCCGCCCGAGGCTACCTTGCCCAGCGCACGCGGCGTGCTGCCGGCGTGGCCGGCGACGCGGAACTCGATCGTCTCCAGTCCGCCGGCCTGCGGCTCTTGCAGCGGCAGCAGTGCGATCTCGAAGCGCCCCCCGGCCATGCCCAGGTGCTGCATCGCCTGCGTCACTGCCGCCGCCAGGGGCGCGGCGGCCTGCCGGCGCAGGCGTGAGATGCGCTCGGCCTGGTGGCGCCAGGCGCGCTCGGCGTCTGCGGCTGCGCGCTCCAGCGCCTGCAGGTCGGACGCGGCGTCCAGCGCTGCCAGTTCGGTCTTCCAGGCCGCCCGCAGCGCCGGCAGCGCGGCCGGCGCGCGGCGGTAGCGGCGCGCCAGGGCCAGCCACGCACCCAGGCGCGCATCGAGCTCGGCCAGCCGCGCCGGGTCGGGCTCGCGGTGGCCCAGGTAGGCGTGCAGCGTGTGGGCGGCATCCTCGATCTGGGCCTGGGCGCCGCGCAGCACCTCGGCCACCTCGCCCAGCGCGGCATCGAAGCGCTGCACCTCGTCGAGCGCAGTGATGGCGCGCGAGCACAGCGCGTCGGCATTGGCCTCGGCCTCGGCGATCGCCTCCAGTGCCGCGCGCGCCCCGTCGAGCAGCGCCTGCGCGTGGGCGTGGCGCTGGTGTTCGCGCTCGAGCTCGTCCCACTCGCCCTCGGCGGGTGCCAGCTTGTCGATCTCGGCGATCTGCCAGGCCAGGCGCTGGCGCTCGCGCTCCAGCGTGTCTTGCCGCGCACGCGCATCGGCCAGCGCTGCCATGGCCAGGCGCCAGACCTGCCAGGCCGCGGCCATCGCGGCCGTGTCGCTGCCGGCCTGCGCATCGAGCAGCGCCCGCACGGCGGCCGGCCGCGTCAGGCTCTGCCAGGCGTGCTGGCCGTGGATCTCGACCAGGTGATCGGCGGCTTCGCGCAGCTGGGCCACGGTGGCCGGGCTGCCGTTGATCCAGGCGCGGCTTCTGCCGGCGGCGTCGCCCTGCGCCTCCACCGTGCGGCGCAACAGGAGGGTGTCGTCGACCGCGAAGCCGCCTTCGTCCAGCCAGGGCCGCAGCGACGCGGGCGTGTCGAATTCGGCGCTCACCTCGGCCCGCGCGGCACCCTCGCGCACCAGCGCCGCATCGGCGCGGTTGCCCAGCGCGAGCTGCAGTGCATCGATCAGGATCGACTTGCCCGCGCCGGTCTCGCCCGTCAACACCGTGAAGCCGCGGCCGAGCTCGATCTCGAGCCGGGGCACGATCACGACGTCGCGCAGGGCCAGGCGGCGCAGCATGGCTAGACCACGCCTTCGTACCAGCGCAGCTTGCGGCGCAGCGTGGCGTAGTAGCTCCAGCCGCGCGGGTGCACGAAGCGCACCTTGAAGCTCGAGCGACGCACGCGCACCTGGTCGCCGTGCATCAGGCTGGCCAGGTTGTGCATGTCGAAGTTGGCCGACACGTCCTTGCCGGCCACGATGCCGATGCGAACCTCGCCGCGGTCGGGCAGCACGATGGGCCGGTTGCTCAGCGTGTGCGAAGCGATCGGCACCAGCACCCAGCCGGCGATGGACGGATGGAGGATCGGCCCGCCGGCCGACAGCGCGTAGGCGGTGCTGCCGGTGGGCGTGGCCACGATCAGGCCGTCGGCGCGGATGTTGGCGACGAAGTCGTCGTCGACGTCGACGCGCAGCTCGACCATGCTGGCGGTGGCGCCGCGGCTGACCACCACGTCGTTCAAGGACAGGCCCTCGAAGATGCAGGCGCCGTCGCGCCAGACCTGGCCTTCCAGCATCGATCGCTGCTCTTCTTCGTAGTCGCCGGCGATGATGGGCGCCAGCGCTTCCTTGACCTGGTTCACCGGCACGTCGGTGATGAAGCCCAGCCGGCCCTGGTTGATGCCCACCAGGGGCAGATCCCAGCGCGCCAGCTCGCGCGCGATGCCCAGCATGGTGCCGTCGCCGCCCACCACCACGGCGAGGTCGCAGCGCTGGCCGATCTCGGCCGGCGTCAGGGCCTCGAAATCGCTGACGCCGGTGGCCTGCGCGGTGTCGCGGTCGAACGAGACTTCCAGGCCCTGCGCGATCAGGAAATGGGCGATCTCTTCCAGCAGCGGGCGGATCCCGCGCGCCTGGTACTTGCCGACGATCGCGGCATGACGAAAGCGAGACGCCATGCCGGGGATTACACCATAGCGTCCCTCTTGGCAAGGCCCGCGGCGCGCGCGATCCCTACAATCCCGAGCATGCTGGACGACCGCGCGCGCACGCTGCTGAAGACCCTGGTCGAGCGCTACATCGCCGATGGTGCGCCCGTGGGGTCGCGCACGCTGTCACGCACCTCGGGCCTGGACCTGTCGCCGGCCACCATCCGCAACGTGATGGCCGATCTGGAAGAGCTGGGCCTCATCGCCAGCCCGCACACCAGCGCCGGCCGCGTGCCCACCGCACGGGGCTACCGGCTCTTCGTCGACACCATGCTCACCGCGCGTCCGGTCGACCTCGAGCATGTGCCGGCCGAGGTGGCGGCGGCGCGCGGGCAGCTCCAGCCCGACCAGCCGCAGCGCGTGATCGCGCAGGCGGCATCCCTGCTGTCCAGCCTGTCCCACTTCGTCGGCGTGGTCACCGCGCCGCGCAAGGCCAGCGTGTTCCACCACATCGAGTTCCTGCGCCTGGGCGAGCGGCGTGTGCTGGTGATCCTGGTGGCGCCCGACGGCGATGTGCAGAACCGCGTCATCTTCACCGCCCGCGACCACCAGCAGGCCGAACTGGTGGAGGCCACCAACTTCCTCAACGCCAACTACGCCGGCCTGAGCATCGAGGCGGTGCGCGAGCGGCTCAAGCACGAGATCGACGCGCTGCGGGTGGAGATCGCGGCGCTGATGCAGGCGGCCGTGCAGGCCGGCAGCGACGCGCTGGCCGACAGCAGCGACAACCTCGTCGTCTCGGGCGAGCGCAACCTGCTGACGGTGCAGGACTTCGGCCACGACCTGGGCAGCCTGCGCCGCCTGTTCGACGTCTTCGAGCAGAAGACCGAGCTGATGCGGCTGCTCGACACCAGCAGCCGCGCCGAGGGCGTGCGCATCTACATCGGCGGCGAAAGCCAGGTCGTGCCTTTCGAGGAACTGTCCGTGGTGACCGCGCCCTACGAGGTCGACGGCCGCATCGTCGGCACCCTGGGCGTGATCGGCCCCACGCGCATGGCCTACGAACGCATGATCCAGATCGTGGACATCACCGCCCGGCTCGTGGGCAACGCACTGTCGGCCAAATAGGCCTGCGTGCCGCCGACCGCGGCTCCTAGAATCTGCGGCTCTCGCCGGGGCCGTTAGCTCAGCTGGTCAGAGCAGAGGACTCATAATCCTTTGGTCGTTGGTTCAAGTCCAACACGGCCTACCAGTTTCACGGGTTTTTTGCGTCGGCGACTGCTGACACGTCTGGGTCGGTTTCGGTCGGCGCCCACGAAGACGGGTTCTGCCTGGGCCGGTCATCTTGGCGTTAGG